>NZ_JAPWCB010000002.1:0-223606 GCF_041433745.1 Gemella sp. 27098_8_149
GGTATCGTTTCGACATACCCATTTTAAGGCGAAAATAGGTGTGCTACCATTCCTGTGTACAGTGGATATGAAATACGTTACTTGTTGGAGAATCGAGCCATGTTGAAGCAGTCGTTTTAATGACAAGGGCGTAGACCGAAGCCGTTAATTATGAATGCTTTATGAGATAGTTGTTGTAGAGCGGTAGTGATGAGGTAACAGTGAATCGATGAGTGTGTAGTATTAATGTCAAAAGTTAAAACTAGTGAATAAATGAAGTATAGAAAATAAAGGCTTATTCTAAGGCTATCGTTAAAGGATATCGGTAACTTGGAGTAAGTCTTTATTTTAATTTACGAAATCTAAGGAGTATTGTATAATAAAATAAATTAAGTTGATTAAGAGGAAAATATATAATTTAAGTTTTGGAGGTGAGTGTGTGATAGAAATTAGACCTAGTTTTAAAGATATAGAATCATTTGAGGAATTTAACAAGTACTATTGGTATCGAGAAGAACTTTCGCAAATATGTAAGTCTCTTGGACTAGAGTATAGATGTACAAAGAAAGAATTGAACTATATTATTGACCAATATTTCAAGGGAAATAGAATAGAAAAGTCTACGAGGAAAGTAAACAAAAAACATGTCGAAGTAATATCTTTAAATACACCATTGCTAGAATGTGGTTTTTCTTTTAACCAAAAATTTAGAGATTATTTTTCAGCTGTAACAGGAGTTAGCCCGTTTAAATTTAATGCTGATATGGCAACGGCTTGGAGAAAAGTAAAAAGTGATAACGATAAAGAATTTACAATTCAAGATATGATAAAAATATATTATGGAGAGTCAGATTATGCAAAGTATGATAATTCGACTTGTCAGTGGAATCAATTTCTGAAAGAATTTTGTGCAGATGAATTTAGCAATAATTATTCTAACAAGTTAAAAGTTGCGGCTATCCTTTGGAAAGAAGTTAGAAACTCAAAAAATGAAAAAATTTATTCAAAACAACTTCTAAATGAATATGGATTCAAAGTAGAGGAGTACCGCAAATAAAAATATATCTGATACTTTTTAATGATAGTATAAGGTTGTCGTTAAAAGGTTTATGGATGCAGGTAGGATGATTGGATATACTTTTCATATGGAGTGTGCGACGCTACTTGTGAAAGGTGATTAATAGAAGAAAATTATAAAAGATAATAATATAGTATTTTGTAAAGAGAGGGATTAATTGTGCCAAGACCAACGACAAAAAATGATTTAATGATAGTTGCCAAGGAAAGTTATGAAAAGTTAAACTTACTTATTTCAAAGATGACGAGTGAAGAGTTAAATACACCTTTTGATTTTTCAAAAGATAAAAAGAAAAAAGAAGCTCATTGGAGAAGAGATAAAAACTTAAGAGATATCTTAATTCATCTATATGAATGGCATAAACTTATTTTGAATTGGGTACGTTCCAATCAAAAGGGAGAAGAGAAATCATTTATTCCTGAACCATATAACTGGAGAACTTACGGCGATATGAATGTAGAATTTTGGAAAAAGCATCAGAATACGTCTCTAGAAGATGCAACAAAAGCTTTACAAAAATCTCATAAAGATATTTTGAAACTAGCCGAAAACTTTACAAATGAAGAATTATTTTCAAAAAAAGTTTATAAATGGGTTGGCGGGAGTACATTGGGATCTTATTTTGTCAGTGCTACTTCTAGCCATTATGATTGGGCTATAAAAAAAATAAAGGCCCATCAAAAAAATCGCAAGTAAGCCATAAATGAAAAAATACAAGGAAGTAAAGATAAATTAACGTAAACTTCCTTTTAGAGGAGTACCGCAAATAAAAATATATTGAATACTTTTTAAAGATAACTCACATTTGAAAAATTACGAGGAGATTATAAGATGAACAGTTATATAAAATTAAATGAAGATAGATGGAATAATGTAAAAAATGACTATACTGAGCCGTTGACACATGAACAATTAGAAGAAGCTAGAAATAATCCAATTTCTGTTGCATTAACTGTTGGGAAAAAAGTTCCAAAAGAATGGTTTGAAAAAGCAAACGGAAAAAAGATATTAGGTTTAGCTTGTGGTGGTGGTCAGCAGGGACCAGTTTTTGCTGTAAAAGGTTATGATGTAACCATAATGGATTTTTCTAAATCACAATTACAAAGAGATGAAATGGTTGCTAAAAGAGAAGGCTTAAAAATCAACACAGTTCAAGGTGATATGACAAAACCATTTCCATTTGAAAATGAAACTTTTGATATTATTTTTAATCCAGTTTCAAATGTATATGTAGAAGATTTAGAAAACATATATAAAGAAGCCTCTCGAGTATTGAAAAAGGGTGGATTGTTAATGGTCGGATTTATGAATCCTTGGATATACATGTACGATGCTGACATTGTATGGGACAAACCTGATGAGGAATTACATCTAAAATTTTCAATCCCTTTTAATTCAAAAGAGCTTGAAGAGGAAGGAAAATTAACTATAAACCCAGAATATGGATATGAATTTAGTCATACCTTAGAAACTCAGATTAGAGGACAGCTTAAAAATGGTCTTGCTATGATAGATTTTTATGAGTCGTGTGATAAAAGACATAGATTATCACATTATGGAAATGACTATATAGCTACACTTTGCATTAAACTATAATGGTATAGAACATACTTTAGGAGAATAGTCTGTTTTATTTTTCGTAAAGGTTAAAATCTAAATTCCAGTTCCTCTAACTCAAACAATTAAATAAAACGCAATAACATAGCAATTTATTAAACGGTAAATACATTGTGATGTACGAAAGAGGAGAGAATATAAGATTACTTTGTATAATAACTTGAACTAATATTAAGAGTAAACTCTAAAAAATAAAGTAGGAGGAACAATAAGAAACTTGACATTACTAGTTTAGAGGATTATAATGAAATTACATACCGTTGGTATGAGAAAGGAGATATTATGGCAAGGAATAGAAATCCACATGAAACTAGAAAAAAAATACTAGAAGTTTCTAAAGATTTATTTTTAAAAAAGGGATTTGATAATACCTCAATACAAGATATAATAAATGGATTAGGTGGATTGACGAAAGGTGTTATTTATCATCATTTTGAATCGAAACAGGAGATATTACAATCAATTATTAGAGAAAATAATCAAGAAATTCTAAATTATAATTGGAGGGGAGATAC
This sequence comes from Gemella sp. 27098_8_149, assembly GCF_041433745.1. Classification (NCBI taxonomy): domain Bacteria; kingdom Bacillati; phylum Bacillota; class Bacilli; order Caryophanales; family Gemellaceae; genus Gemella; species Gemella sp. 27098_8_149. The sequence goes on from NZ_JAPWCB010000002.1 coordinate 3,190, forward strand.
TGGATTAGAAAAAATACAAAATTCTTTGATGGATGCTTTCTCTAATTTTGAACAACAAAGGCTTGTATATTCAGCTTCGATAAAGTTAAGAAGTCCACGTTTGTTAGGAGAACAGTATTTAAGTTTATTTTCTGATTTTTTACCAGAAATTAGAGAAAGAGTTTACGAAGGTGTTAAAGATGAATCAATTAAAACAGAATATCCAGAAGAACTGGCTGATTTGATTGTTTTAACTTTGAATATTTGGATTGGATTCCAAATTTCTGTTTATTCAGTAGAGGAACTAAAGAGAAAAATGAAATTCATTAAACTTTCGTTTGATGGACTAGGGGTACAATTGATTTCTGATGAAATGATGGAGATAATTTTCGAATTATTTGATCACTTAAAAGGTGTTAAATAGATAGTCTTATTATATGCTTGTTAGTAATAACTTTTTATCGATTTAATCAGTTATTGTTCTATAAATATATTTTAAGTATTTGATATTTTAAAAATAACATACTCAGGTATGTTATTAAAAAACTTATTGACATACCAAGAGTATGTATTATTTTTTAGTTTTGAAATACCGTTGGTATGTTTTATACTCTTATTTGATTTAAACGGTTATTTTAAATATGTATTCAGAATAGTTTAAATAATATAAACTATATTTACTTTTAGGAGGAAAAAATCTATGTTGTCGCTTATTAAGATTGAAATCAATAAGGTTTCGAAATCTAAATTATTGTTGGCTTGGTTTGTTACTATATTGATAGTATCAGGTGTTACAGGAATTATTGTCATGGGGCTAGGTACGGATAATAAATTAGGAGAATTTGTAGGGCAGAGTTCTAATAATTTTAGAATTACTGATAAATGGGGAAATTGGGCAATTGCAACATCATTGTTTTCAGCTTTATTTACAAAAGCAGCATTTTTAATTTTTGAAGCTTATTTATTGTCTATAATTTTTATTGATGAATTTAGACAAAGAACAGTTTTTCAGTTGTTTTCTTACCCTATTTCTAAAATTAAATTACTATGGGGAAAAGTTATATCGGTGATTGTAATATCATTTATTGCGCATTTTACTGCACATTTAGTTATTCAATTATTAATTAAATTAGTCGCGGTTTTAACTGAATCAAATTATATCCCAGTAGTTAATCAATTAATTAATCTAATAGGAATTACGTTTGGAATAGTATTAATTGGGATATTACCTTTTGTTATAGGTATGATTAAGTATTCAATACCTATAACAATGCTTTCAGGACTTGGTTTAGCAGCATTACTATCTAATGCAACTCCGGGAAGTTTGACTAATAATTTTGTTAACAACTTATTATTTTTAATATTTGCTAGCTTCATAAGTATAATTATTGCTTCAGTTTCAATTTATAATATTTCAAGAAAAGATATTAATATCAAGTAGTATAACTTAATTTATTGGAATGAATTGTTTAAGGAATAAAAATATAACGACTAAAGTATGTAACAGTTCTTTGATAATTACTTTAAATGACGAGACTATATAAGTTAGTATTTATATTCCTGAAAAAAAGAATCTCGTATTGAAGAAAGAGAGGTATAGAAATGAAAAATGTTGTTGAAATAAAAGAACTTTTTAAAACTATTGATAAGGAAGAAATCTTAAGTGGTATTAATCTTCAAATTTCTGAAGGAGAAATATATGGATTTCTAGGGCCAAATGGTTCTGGAAAAACAACTTTAATGAAATGCATGTTATCCTTATCAACTATTACATCTGGTAGTATTGAAATTTTTGGAAAAAATTTACAAGAACACAGAGAAGAAATTTTAAGTCAGATTGGTAGTATTATTGAAACACCAATTTTTTATGAAAACTGTACTGCAAAAGAAGTCTTGAAAATTCATGCTCAGTATATGGGGGGAAATATTACTGAATCAGATATAATAAATGTCTTAAGTATGGTAGGATTAAAAAATACTACTAAAAAAGTAAAAGAGTTTTCGTTAGGAATGAGGCAGAGACTCGGTTTAGCTAGAGCTTTTTTAACAAAACCTAGATTATTAATCTTAGATGAACCAATTAATGGTTTGGATCCAATAGGAATTCAAGAAATTCGAAATCTTTTGTTAACCCTTTCTAAGGAACATGGAATTACAATATTAATCTCAAGTCATATCTTATCCGAAATTTCACAGATAGCAGACAAGATTGGTGTTATAAAAAATGGAGAAATGATTGAACAAATTTCTATGAAAGAAATTATGAGAGAAAATATTGACTTAGAAGAATATTTTATGTCACATTTTCTAAATAAAATTTAATAATTATGAGGTGGACTAAGAATGAAACAATTGATAAAGAATCATAAAAAGTTTTATTATACTTTCATGATTTTTAATATGCTAGTTCCTTTAACTAATATTGCTTTTGCTTATTCTATTAAAGATATTATTGATAGTGGATTGTCCCAAAATAGAGAAGCACTAACTGAAGCTGTATTAGTTGGCGCTGTTGTTATTTTCGTCTATGCTGGTCTTAATTTCATATCTCTTCGATTGAGAAATAAACTTGTTAGAAAAATCATGTCAAGATATAAAAATAAGGTGTTTCAATCAATTTTAGATAAGGATTATAGAGAATTTTCTAAGGAGAAATCAGGAAAATATATTTCTATATTGACTGAAAATATGAAGAAAATTGAGCAAGACTATTTGTACCAGTATTTTAATATTTCAAAAAACTTTTCTTTGATGATTTTCTCGCTAATAGCCATGTTTATAGGTAACTGGTTTTTAACCTTATTGGTTATCATTGCCAGCATTATTCCAATGATAATTTCAGGAGTTATTGGACAAAAGTCAGTTTCTTTACAAAATAGTGCTCTTATTGCTGATCAGAAGTATTTAGCTAAAGTTAAAGATATTTTAGCAGGATTTCTGGTTATTAAAAGTTTTAATGTGAAAGAAGCTATTCGTCAAGATTATAATCATGAAAGTAAAAAATTGGATGAGATTTATTATATAAAAGGAAAATTTGATGTTTTTGCTAATGTTATTTCTCAGCTTTCAGGGATGATTGTTTTTTTAGTAGCCTTTGGTGGAGGAATGTATCTTGTCTTCGATGGCCATACCACAATTGGAAGTGTAACAGCTATTGTTCAACTAGTCAATTTTGTAGTAATTCCACTTAATGAAATTGGTATGGGAATGAGTAAATTCCGTGAAGGTCAGGCAACACTAGGTTCATTTAAGATGAAAGCTGTACCCGAACTTCAAACAGGTAAAAGGAAAGAATATTTCGGTGATGTAATTTCTTTTTCAAATGTAGATTTTTCTTATCCTAATGCTAAAGAAAAGATTTTTAATAATTTATCTTTGAATATTCAAAAGGGAGAAAAAATTGCAATCGTAGGTATGTCAGGAAGTGGGAAATCAACTTTGCTAAATCTATTATTGCGTTTTTATGATGTAACAAGTGGGCACATATCAATTGATAATCAAGATTTACAAGATATTTCGTCAGAGAGTCTGTATAACTTAATAACTGTAGTTCAACAAGATGTTTATATTTTTGATGATACTTTAAGTGCGAATATTACACTTAATCAACCTTTCGCAGATGATGAGATAAAACAAGCTGTACAGGAGTCTGGGTTAGAAAATTATATTTTAGGAAATGAATTAGGTTTGCAAACTTTATGTGGTGAGGGTGGATCAAATTTATCCGGTGGGCAAAAACAGAGACTTAGCATTGCACGTGCCTTAATTCGTAAAACACCAATCTTATTATTAGATGAGGCTACTTCATCTTTGGATAATAAAGTTACTACTGAAATTGAAAATTCAATCTTGAAAATTCAAAATTTGACAGCGCTTGTTGTTACTCACAAGTTGAATGAAGCTATTTTGAAAAAATATGATAGAATTATTTTTATGAAAGACGGTGTTATTGTTGAAGATGGTTCTTTTAGTGATTTGATGGATAGAAAAGGTGAATTTTATAAGTTGTTTGGGTTGAGTGTGTAACTTTGATAGTGAAGGGTGATAAGTAGGTAATTTATTAATAGAGTATTATTGTTGGTATTTTAAAAGTAGTAGCCTATATTGTTGAATATTTATAAAAGGTGGCTATTATTTTTAAGTAATAATTTGAAAATTGGTAACTTGTAATATTGATAATCTCTATCAGTTGAATTCATTTGTTGTTTTACTATTATTAGTATATAATCTTACTTGAAAACATATATACTTTAGGAGAACAAGAATGAAGTTAGAAGATTTTACAGAACAAGAACAAAAACAGATAAAGAAAGGTCTTACTTTTTCGGTAATTAGTGATAAAGAAACTGCGGATAGAATACTTTCATTGGTTCCAGAAGAACTAATGAAGAAAATTCCATTTTTTGTAAGAAAACATGCTAATACTCGTACAGTTAAGAGAATTTCTATCGAATACCCAGAATTATACGCAGCAGCTCAAAAAGAGGGAGAATGGCCAGAAAAAGAAAAAGAAGAATTACGTGAAATTATTACAGCCATTTTCCAAGAGAAAATGAATAAACATCAAATTAAATAATATAAAATATGGATATTATTATGTACCAGGATCAATAAGGAAAGTAGAATATTTAACTTTTTGATTCTGGTATTTTTGTATTGTAAGTTATTAAAGTATGTTCACACTTGCTCATTTTTCTGAGATATACTATAATAAAAAAGATAGATAAATAAGTAAATTATAACTTTTAAGTAAGTTGATAAGGAGAAAATTATGTTTGGTACGAGAAAATATTCGATTAGAAAGGTTTCAGTAGGCATTGTTAGTATATTAATAGGCATAACTGCGGGTTCTCTTGGAACAGCATATGCACATGAAGAAACAAACAATGCTGTTGCACATGCAGAAGTTAATCGCGATGTTAATTTAGAGCATGTAAACAAACCTGTTTTAGATGAACCTGAAAAAATAATGCCTAAACCTGAATTAAGCCCAAAACCTGTAGAACCTATTGCAGCTATAGGGTGCGCAGATTGTAAACATGAAGAGAAAAAAGAAGAATCTCACATGGTGAATGTAGTTGATAAACCTATTTTAGAAGAAGTTGAAAAAACGACAACTGTACCTGAAATGGAGTTAAAAGCTTCAAAACAGAATGTATCGTTAGTATCAGGAACAGAAATCAATAAAGAAGATAATTTAATTAAATCTGTTTTAGAAGATAAGATAGACTGGAATACTGTAGATGAAAAAGAATTTATAAATTATTTATTTGCTGATATTAAGGTTGACAAAAAGAAAGAACAAGAAATAAAAGAAATATGGCTAATTAAAGTTAATGAGTTATTAGCCGTTGATCCTAATAATGTAAATCTTCAAAAAGTAAAAGCTATTTTAGAAAATTCTTTAAAGAGTAATTCTTCAGTAGAAATAGAAAAAGCAAAAGGAAAAAAAGTAACTGAAGATAAGAAAGAAAACAAAGAATCAGTGAAAGATGAGACTAAAAAAGTCGCACCAAAAGAAGAAAAAGTAACTGATAATAAAAAAGAAAACAAAGAACCAGTAAAAGCTGAAGATAAAAAAGATAAGAAAGAATCTGTAAAAGAAACTGATAAGAAGGAAGCTTCTAAAGGACAAACTGTTCCAGAAAATAAACAAGAAGTTCCTAGTAAAGAAGCTCCGAAAGAAACTTCAGATAAAACAGATTCGTCTAATAATAAAAAACAAGAAAACTCAGAGAATAGTGCGACAGTTGAAAATAAAGTTTTATCTGCAACATTATCTGGGCGTGATGTAGCTGTATCTTTTGATAAAAACAAAATAAAAGCTGACGACGTCTTTGTAGGTGCAATAAATGATGAGAATCTTAACAAGACCATCATAGAAAAACTAGGTAATGAATATAAAGTTATTGAAGTTTTTGAAATACATTTCAAAAAAGATGGTAAAAAATTAGATAGTGATGCTGAACGTACAGTTAAAGTATCTGTAGTAAAAAATGACAATGCAGAATTAGAAGTATATCACATAGCGGACAACAATATTTTAGAAAAAGTTGAAAGTAGCTTTAGTGACGGTTCGTTGCAATTCAAAATAAACCACTTCAGTAAATTTACTATTTTAGAAAGAATTAGAGTAGGTGCGAAAGATTTAGAAAGTCGTGTTCAAATAGTTACACCTGCTAAGGCTGACTATAAAAAAGAATATAAAAAAGAAAATTCTAACAATACTGTTACTAATTCTAATACAGTAGAAAAAGAAGCTTCTAAAAAAGAAAAAGAAGAATTACCAAAAACTGGTTTAGAGTCAGAACAGACTATTGGTATGGCGTTACTAGCTCTAGTAGCAGCGATAGCGATTAGAAGAAAACAAAAACAATAGAATCTATTAGATTCAAAGTAGAGAAATTAAAAAATAAATAAACTCGAAATTAGGAAGATATCCTAGTTTCGAGTTTATTTTTCATTTATGAATTTATGTCCAATATATTGAAAGATTCTCACCATTTTATTTTCTAAAGGAGTTTGAACTTTGAAAAAGAAGTAGTGATCTCTTTTATCTTTTGATTTATTAGCGGTTAATCTGAAAAAATTACTATTGTTATTTACCATTAAATTTAAAATATCGTCTGTTAAAAATGTTAAAGGTACATTCAATGCAGAATATTTATAGAAGTCTTTTTCGAATTGGTCGTAATTACTACTAAAATAATCAAATTGGACTTCATGTTGATTAAGTTTGTTCATAGTCTAATTCCTCTGCTAAAGAAACTTTTATAATATCGCTAATTGAAATTTGCAGTATATTTTGTTTAGTTGAAAAATAAATAATATCGCTAGTACAATCAACAACCTTTCCTAGATATGGTTCACGTTGAGTAGAGGTATATAAATACGATAGACCTTTAAAAAAATAAAGTTGGTTTAGTAGTAGTCTTTTTTCATCTTCATTCATATTATTGGAAAAATCTATAGTATCACCTTGAGTATTAATCGCGGTAGTGTGTTCTGAGATGAAAAAGCCCATCCATTTAGCCATCCCACGGTCAGCGTATTCTTTTGCAGATTTATAGGGAAGATAATTTCTATTTATCATATTAGTCCATCCATGCCACCAGCATGACCTCCTACTAGTTTACTTCTTTCTTTCACACGTGAACCTTCCATTAACATACTTCCATTTTGAACTGATAAGAATCCGTATTTATCACGTATAGTATCCAGTGTTTTATCAATTTTTCTTTGTTTTTCAATAGCTTTAATATCATCGAATAATGTATAAATTGTAAGATTATCATCTATTAGGTTATCATATCTAACTGCAATAGAGCGTACGGCACCACCGTCATATTTACTTCTAAAAAGTGATAGAACATGATCGGTTAATTGTTTTGTACTTTGAGTAGGGGTGATTTTTTTAGATGCATTAATAGATTTTTTGCTTTCAACTCTACTGTAACTGATATGGATATGTACTGATTTTGCCTTTTTCTTAACTCTTCTTAGTCTTATTGCGACTTGTTCTGCCATTTCTGACAAAACTAATTCTATTTGTGATTTAACCTTATAATCTTTAGGTAGTACTTGTGAATTACCTATGCCTTTTGATTTTGGTTTATAAGGTTTTGAAGGTTTGCTCTCATCGATTCCATTTGCGTGGAACCATAACTGAACTCCAATTATACCGAATTCCTTTTTTAATACATCTGGATTAGCATTTGCTAAGTCTTTAACAGAATATATTTTTAATTTATTCAATCTTTTTTCTGTTCTGTTTCCTATTCCCCAAAAATCAGTAAGTGAAGATATATGCCACACTTTTGTTTCAACATCTTCATATGACCAATTAGCACGCATAGTTGGAGTTTTTTTCGCTTCATTATCTAGCGCAAGTTTTGCTAAAAGAGGATTTGCATTACTCATTCCTACAGAGGAGTAAACACCTGTTTTTTTCCATATATCATGTTGAATTTTCGCACAAATTATGTCCAATTTTTCTTTTCTTGTTTTTATAGAATCTTTTATGAAGTAATTGAGAGATTGTGTTAAATCGATAAATCCTTCATCTATTGAATAGGGATGAATATCCTCATCTGGAACATAATTTTTAAGTACATTAAGTATTTGTATATTTTTTTCGATATATAGAGTCATTCTTGGAGGGACGATGAGCGTTTTTTTAGCCCAAGCTTCAATATGATTAATATATTGTTGAGTTATTTCAAGACCTTGTCTTTTTGCATTATAAAATGAAAAACGTCGTGTATTAATATCGAAGGGAAGATCATAACTTCTACCTACATTATTTTTTCCAAAGACTTCTTTGAAAACAGGAGAACTTGCCAATATTAAACCGTTAGAGTTATCACTTCTGCTCATTACACAAAGTGAGGTTGTTAAAGGATTAAGTCCACGTTCTACGCATTCTACACTTGCATAAAAAGACTTCATATCTATGAAGGCTATATCTGAATGAGGTTCTAATGTATAGTCGATTATTCCCATGTTACTACACCTCTTTTATAGGTTTAAATGAATCTGTAACAACTCCTACTATATTTACTTCTTCTATCGGTGCTATTATGTCTTTGTAGTTGTCATTAATAGAAACTAGACGAACTGTATTTTCTTCTAGGAAAACTTTTTTTATGTATGTTTCTTCATTATAGACTACTGCATAAACCAATCCGTCAAAATCGTATCCAGTTTTTCTAATCAGGGCAACATCACCGCTGTGGTATTTTGGTTCCATAGAATCCCCATCAATCCAAGAGGCTATATCGTGTGATATGTCTTTGTCGAAGTAAACAGTATCGAACTCATAATTTTCATAATAAAAGTTACCTAAACCAGCGGATAGTTTTGCGTGAACTTGATATTTATATAATTGAGAAACATATAGCTCGTTAGCCATAGTCAAAAGTTTCTTTTGATTTATCTCGTTTAATTGGAGATATTTATTAACTATCTCATACTCTGATTCAAAGTAAGTAGTCTCTACATTAAAGTAAAGTGCTAGTTCATCTAAATTTTTTTTATTTGGTATATATTTTCCTTTTTCCCAACTATTGTAGGCAGCACGAGTAACACCGAGATGTTCAGCTACTGCAGTTTGAGAAACTTTTCGTTTAGTACGTAAGGACTTCAATCTATTATTACAAAACATAACAACCTCCATATAATATTTTGTAAAGTTATAACTTTACAAAATATTATATATGATTATAAGGAATTTGTCAAAAGAAAATAGAAGGGGAGTGACTCAAAAATCGTGATTTCGAAGAAATCGATTTTGTAGAGTCACTCCCTCTCTAAAGAGTGTATTAAATTTATGGATTCATATTAACTCGGTGCCATTCGTTTATAACATAAGAAATTTGTCCTACTTGATCTAATCCGACAAGGTTTACTTCTTCAGTAGCAGGAGTAGCTCCTCCCAAACCTGCAGTATATAAAGCGATAATGTAAGGTGTTTTCTCATAAACAATAGCATCAACATTTAGTGCTTCTTTAACATATCCAGGTTTCTGTTCTATCACCAGATTTGGAAGATAGCGTTTGTAGTAGTCTCCTGGGAAAGATTCACCAATATACGCGCGAATGTCTTTATATTTTTCTCTATTATCCCAAAGGTGTTGTAATACCTGAATATAATAGTTAGTTGTTGTTTTATTTTCGGTACTAAAGTTTTTTAATTCTGCTTTAGATTCACCGTAGTTGCTATACATTTTGTATACTTCATTCATACCTCCAAGGCGATCGGCAAGCGCGTATGCAGGAGTATTTTCTGAATGAACTAATGAATAGTATTGCATTTGGGGAATAGTCATAGCCCCTTTAAAAACTTTAACATATGTATTGTGCTCACCATCATACTCATAGTAAGTGTTAGTGATGTCATAACGTTTAGTCATAGATAAGTTATATTTTTCAAAGTTATCTACTACTAACATATTAAGCGGTAATTTATACGTAGAACCAGCAGTCATAGGTTGAGTTTCATTCATTTCAATTAATTCACCAGTTGCTAGGTTTTTATATGAAAAAGCTATTTGTGAATTTTTTATCCCATATTCTTTTGCATATGCTTGTATAACTTCAGGTAAAGTCATATTAGCGTAGTCATAATATAAACCATATGCATTCATAGTAGGGGTATCAGCTTTCATAACAGCTTGCTTTTCTTCTAGGCTCTTACCTTTTTTTTCTGGTTCTTTTGTTTTTTCTATATTGTTATGATTATCTTTTGTTGTATCGTTTGTATTAGTATTGTGATCGTTACTTTTCCAAAATGATTGTATATATTTAAAGTCGAAAAAGTTAACGTTGTGGAAACGTCCGTAATAATACAAACTAGCAATTACTACAGAGAATAGTAGTATTACTGATATTATAATTTTTTTTATTTTTGACATACAAGCTCCTGTATAAACTTATTTAATTAACTTAATAATTATAATAGAATATGTTTTAAAATTCAAGAAATAGATAGTTAATATAATAAGATAAATATATGAAAATAATGAAAGAGAAATATTATATGTGTAAGAAGATACGGTTAAATATATAATTTCGAAATTATAATAAAAAATGATGTCTATTATAAAATATTTTCAATTGAAATTAATAATATAAATCAATAAGAAATTAAGTAATTTAAAAAGGAATATGATATTATTTTGCTGTCATTATGTATAAAACTATGGTAATATGATATGAATTAGAAATTTTAAAAAGGTTAGGAGATTTAATGACAAAAAATAATCAAAACCGTTTAGTTATATTTTTTATAGTGATGTTTGGTCTTATTGCGAGTGGTTACAATAGTTTTTTGAAACCTTTGGATAGTATGATTATTAATTTTATTCAAGGTTTAGAAAATCCAATGCTTACAAGCATATATTTAAATACAACAAATATAGCAGATCAAAAACCTAGTGCAATAATAACTGCTATAATAGTTATTATTTTATTTGTGAGTAAGTTTAAAAGAGAGGCTCTATTTTTAACTCTTACAATGGGAACGTGTGGTATAGTGATGGCGTTTATTAAGATAATTTTTAATCGTCCTAGACCTAATATTCATCGTTTAGTAGAATTAAATAGCTTAAGTTTTCCTAGTGGGCACACGACTTCAGCGACAATAATGTATTTAACATTGGCGTTAATATTTATTAAATTATCGAAGAAAGGAAATAATAATTATTTTCCTATTCTTATAGCGATAATAGGAATTTTATTTATAGCGACTTCTAGAGTATATTTAGGAGTACATTATCCGACGGATACAATGGCTGGGATGTGTTTAGGTAGCGTTATAGTATTAACTTATAATTTTGTCTATTATAATAAAAAGTAGAGGTGAGGTAATATGAAAAAAGTTTTATTAATAACAGGTTCATTTGGAAATGGACATCTTCAAGTATCAAAAAATATTAAAGAAACGTTTGAAAAATATTATGCTGATGAGGTTGAAGTTATCGAAACAGACTTGTTTTTACAGGCTCATCCGAATTTGACACCAGTTTTAAAAAAATTATATTTATATAGCTTTTCATATTTTAGAGATGTTTACGGGTATTTATACTATGCAGGAAAAAATCATAGTAATATCTCTGCTTATAGATATTTTAGTTCTGAGTATTTGAAAAAACTAGTAAAACAAGCTAAACCAGATATCATAGTATCAACATTTCCAACTCCAGCTTTATCATTATTGAAAGATAGGCAGATACCGATAGTTAATATAATAACGGATTATCATTTTCATAAAAGTTGGTTAACTAAAGGTGCATTTAGATATTATGTAGCGACAGATGGAACTGAAAAAGAGTTATTGAAGTTAAATGTAGAAAAACAAAAAGTTAAGAAATTTGGAATACCGATTGCTGAAAAATTCGATAATAAAATGGATGTTGAACAATGGTTGGAAGATAATAAATTATTTATAGATAAAAAGACAGTTTTATTATCTGCTGGTGCTTTTGGGGTATCTACTGATTTTTCGAATCTTATCGGGAAAATACTGAAGAAAAATAAAGATACTCAAGTAGTAGCAATCTGTGGTAAAAATAGAGCATTAAAGAATAAATTAGAAATTGATTATGCTGAACAAAAAATGGTTAAAATTCTAGGATATACTGAAAATATGCGAGAATGGATGCAGACTGCTGATGTGCTTATAACTAAGGCAGGAGGAGTAACTATTTCTGAAGCATTAGCAAGTAATATTCCACTGATTCTTTTTAATCCTGTTCCCGGACAAGAGATGGAAAATGCTGTCTACTTTAGGAAAAATGGAATGGCAAAAATCGCTAAAAATTTAGAAGAAGTACTAGATTGTTTAGAAGAACTATTTTTTGAAGATAATATTAAGAAGATTAAATACAATATGATAAAAAATTATTTACCGCATGCAAGTTATAATATTTGCAAAGATATTATGGGAATCTTAGAATTGAATAAAGTATAATATTAATTAACTTTATATGTGTTCTGAGTAAGGGTGACTCGATAAAATCGATTTTTCTGAAATCGAAATTTTTGAGTCACTCTTTTTTATTTTTCTAAAATAATATTTTTAATATATAGGATAAAGTTGAAATTTTGTATACCAACTGAGTAAAGTTAAGCGTGATTTTTACTGATTTGTTACTGTGTTCAACTCTTATCTTATCTTATCTTTTTCTCTTTCTATTGTTATGGTATAATAGCATATAGAGTGAGTTGTTAGAAAGCATTCAAGGACTAATACGACGGTTAAGAAGTAAGAAATAAAAATTAAAATAAAACATTTAGGAGATAAGAGTGAGAGTAGTTTTACTTTGTAGGTATGATGGTAGTAATTACCATGGATTTCAAATACAACCAAATAATAATACAATTCAAGAAGAAATTGAGAAAAGTTTAAAGAAAATTAATAAAAAAGATGTACGACTTTATATGAGTGGAAGAACGGATAGTGGGGTTCATGCTTATGGTCAGGTATTGCATTTTGACACGGATTTGAATATTCCAGATGAAGCATGGGTTAAGGCGCTTAATGCTACTATTCCGAAAGACATTAGAATAGTGGGAGCGACGTCAGCTTCTGAAGATTTTCATGTTAGGTATAATAGTACACAAAAAACATACTATTATAAACTTCATATTGGAAGAGAAGTGGATCCATTCTTACTAAATTATGTGGGTAAACATAGTTTTGATTTTAATTTCGAAAAAGCTCAAGAAGCCTTGCAATATTTTATAGGAGAACATGATTTTTCATCATTTTGTTCGAAAAATTCTAGCGTTGAAGATAAGGTTAGAACGATATATAGTTTAACTATGGAGAAAGATCCGGTTAATCCTAATATTGTAAACTTTGAAATTACTGGGAATGGGTTCTTATATAATATGGTTAGAATAATTATCGGAACTATACAAAATGTCGCTGCAGGTAAATATGAAGCGAATTATGTTAAAGAAATATTAGAAAAAAAGGAACGACAATTCGCAGGACCGAAAGCTGATGCAGCAGGATTGTATCTTAAAGAAGTGCTTTATGATGATGATAAAATAAATAAATTTATAAATAATAGTTTAAAAGCTTATTGTAATAAATAATAGATTGGAGTGATTCAAAAATCGTGATTTTGTAGAAATCGATTTTTTAGAGTCACCCCCGTACAGTTTATAAATTCTCATATAAACTTTGTTAAAATTTAGGACTTTTGAATCATCCCCATTTAGTTTGAGAAAAATCGGGATATTTGTTATAATAAAAAGATATTCTGTAGAAAATTAGGTAATAAAATGATAAAATTTGAAGATGTTTTTTTTCAATATTCTAGTTCTAAAAAGACTGCATTATCAAATATAAATTTAGAAATAAAAGAAGGGCGCTGGCTTAGTGTTTTAGGAAAAAACGGAAGCGGAAAATCAACGCTTATGAAGTTGATTTATGGGCAGAATTTAGCAACTTCTGGGAAAGTAACTTTTAATAATAAAGAGTATAATAAAGAACTTTATGATGATATAAAAAATAAAATAGCTATTGTTTTTCAAAATCCTGATAATCAATTCGTAGGATCTACCGTAGAAGAAGATATAGCATTTGGGCTTGAGAATAGAAATGTTCCTCAAGAAAAGATGGATGAGATAATGGATAGAGTATTAGAAATTGTTGATATGACAGACTATAGAAAATATGAGCCCTCATCATTATCAGGTGGCCAGAAACAAAGGGTGGCAATAGCATCTTCGCTAGCTTTAGACCCTGAGATTTTAATATTGGATGAGGCTACGAGTATGCTTGATCCTAAAGCTAAAAAGTCTATTTTAGAGTATATAAAAAAAATAAATAAAGAAAAAGGAATAACTATAATCTCTATCACTCACGATGCAGAAGAGAGTATTTATTCAGATGATATTGTCATATTAGAAAGCGGAGAAATAGTTTATCAAGGAAATTATACAACGCTATATGCTGATACTGAGATTTTAGAAAAATATAGCTTAGAGGTTCCTTTTGTAGAAAGAATAAAAAAAGACTTAAACAATTACCTGAATCAAGAATTATTTGAAATAGAAGAAGACGAGGGGAGTGTAGTAAGAAAAATATGCAAATTAGTTTAAAAAGTGTAAGCTATACTTATAATTATAAGACCCCATATGCTAGAGAAGTCTTAAAAGATATAAACTTGAAGATAGATGAAGGAAGTTATACGGTAATAGTAGGTAAGACAGGTAGCGGAAAGTCTACCCTTATAGAGCATATTAACGGCTTATTATTACCAACAAAAGGAGAAGTAGCAGTAGATAATATATTGATTACTAATCCACAGAGTAAAAAAGAAAGAAGAGAATTGGCTAAAAAACTGAAAATATTAAGACAAGATGTTGCGGTGTTATTCCAGTTTTCTGAACAGCAGTTATTTGAAACAAGTGTACTAAAAGATATTATCTTTGCACCCTTAAATTACGGAGTAGCAGAAGAGAAAGCTATCTCGAAAGCAAAAGAATTAATAAAATTAGTAGGACTTGACGAGAGTTACTTGGATAAATCTCCTTTTGAATTGTCAGGAGGCGAGATGAGGAAGGTTGCCTTATGTGGTGTGCTTGCCTTAGAACCTAAAGTACTAATATTAGATGAACCGACAGTAGCTCTTGATTATCGGAGTCGTGAGGAAATCATGGTTATGGTGAAAAGACTCAAAGAAGAGTTCGATATGACGATAGTGCTAGTAACTCACAATATGGATTATGTATTAGAATATGCGGATAAAATTTTCGTCTTGAAAAATGGAGAAATTAGTTTTGAAGGAAAAGTGGAGGACCTTTTCTTGAATGAACAAATTCTTAAAGAGAATTCATTAGAATTACCAGAAGTATTGAAGTTTTACAAAAAATTAGAAGCAAATAATATAGTATTGGATGTATTTCCTAGGAAATATGAAGAATTAATTAATGCTTTAAAAAATAAGATAGGAAGTAGTAGAAATGAATAATTCGTTAATAAGTAAGTATATTCCATTAAATACTATTATTCACAATCTTGATCCGAGAACTAAAATATTTTTTGTAATTTGGTACTTAGTAGATGTCTTTATTGCATATAATGTGTTAGAATTTTTTATTTTAATACTATTGCTGCTTGCGATAGTTATACTATCTAAAACGAGTCCAGCGTTTTTAATTAATAGTGTAAAAGCTATTAGTATACTAATCTTATTTACTTCGTTGATTCACCTTGTTTTTAATAAAAAAGGTGATGTGTTGTATGAAGTATTAGGTTGGAAGATTTATAGTGGTGCACTTTTAGGAATTGCGTTGATTACAGTCAGGTTTATTTTAGTTGTTGCGATAATGGTTGTCTTTATGGCTACTACTTCGCCAACAGAAATAACAAGTGCAATAGAGAAGAGTCTTGGATTCCTGCAAAAAGTAGGGGTTCCGATCTCGACTTTTGCGCTAGTATTATCTATTTCACTTAGATTTATTCCGACTATATTAGAAGAAACTAATAGAATAATAAATGCACAGGTGTCACGTGGTTCAGATTTTAATGAAGGAAGCTTAGCGCAGAAAGTAAGGAAGTTTATTCCTATACTGATACCGTTATTTATAGCTACTTTAAAAAGAGCTGATGAGCTTGCTACTGCAATGGAAGTGAGAGGTTATTCTACTACCGGGGTAAGAAGTAAGTATAAAGTACTAAAGTATAATAAACTAGATTATTTAAGTTATATATTAATAATAGTTATTACAATATTTATAATGTTAGTGTAGTATGAAATTTTAGAAAGGAGATAGGATGGAAACTGAAATAATTAATATTTCGAAAAGTGAAAGTAAAGAAGAGATATACAGTAAGTTAACTGAGTATTATAAAAAAGGGAAGCTTGTAGCTATTCCAACAGAAACTGTTTATGGCTTAAGTGCTAACGCTATGGATGATGAAGCGGTGAGTAAGATATATGAGGCGAAAGGTCGTCCGAGTGATAATCCGCTAATTGTTCATTTTTATGAAATGAGTCAGCTAGATAATATCGTTGATTATAGTGATGAAAATGTTAAGAAACTGATAGATAAGTTCTGGCCAGGTCCGATGACTTTAATTTTAAATGTTAAAGAAAATAACGGTATTTCTAAAAAGGTTACTGCGGGCTTAAATACGTTAGCTGTCAGAATGCCGTCTAATGTTACTGCTCGAGAATTATTAAAAGAGACTAAAGTTCTATTAGCAGCACCAAGTGCTAATACAAGTGGAAAGCCATCTCCGACAAAATTTGAACATGTGTATCATGATTTGAATGGGAAAATAGATGTAATAATCGAAGATGAACAATCGGATATCGGTTTAGAAAGTACGGTTATTGATTGTACAAGATATCCACTTGTTATTGCGCGCCCTGGGGATATTACTAAAGAAGATATTGAGTCTGTATTAGGAGAAGGTAGTGTGAAGTATAATGAAGAAGTACTTACACAGAATACCGCACCTATATCGCCAGGAATGAAATATAGACATTATTCTCCTGAAGCGGAATTAGTATTGTTTAATGATTCATTTGAAAATTTAATAAATATTTTAAAAGATAAAAATCAAAAAACAGGTTTTATTACATACAAAGAAATGGAATCTAGAGTTAATGATTTAAATGTTTCTATAAAATATTTAGCAGATAATGAGAAAAGTGTTGAACAATCTAATAAAAATTTATATAATATTCTAAGGGAGTTTGATGAAGAAAAGGTAGAGGAGATTTTTATACTACCAATCGAAGAAACGAAAGAGAATAAAGCTTTGTTGAATAGACTTAATAAAGCTATAAGTAAAAAATAAAATAGGAGATTTGTAATGAAAAAGTTATATGTAGTTATACCTTGTTACAACGAAGAAGAGGTATTAAACGAGACTGCAAAAAGATTAGAAGTTAAAATGAATTCTATGATAGAAGAAGATTTAATTTCGAAAGATAGCCGTGTTGTTTTAGTGAACGATGGTTCAAAAGATAGAACATGGGAAATGATAGAAGAACTTCATGAAAAAAATCCATTATTCAGTGGTATTAATTTAAGTAGAAATAGAGGACACCAAAATGCACTTTTAGCAGGACTTATGACAGTTAAAGATCACTGTGATGTAAGTATTTCTATGGATGCTGATTTACAAGATGATATTAACGCTATGGATGAAATGATGAAGAAATATCTAGCTGGTGCTGATGTTGTTTACGGTGTTCGTTCTGCAAGAACTACGGATACATTCTTTAAACGTTTCACAGCTGAAGCTTTCTATAAAGTAATGGAAAAATTAGGAGCAAATACAGTGTTTAACCATGCTGATTACCGTTTAATGAGTAAACGTGCATTAGAAGGATTAGCTCAGTTTAAAGAGGTGAACTTATTCTTGCGCGGGATTGTTCCTATGATAGGATATCCAAGTGATATCGTTACATATGAACGTGCAGAAAGATTCGCGGGAGAAAGTAAATATCCGTTATCTAAGATGTTAGCATTCGCTTTTGAAGGTATTACATCTTTATCTGTAAAATTAATTAGATTTATTACTATAGGTGGAGCATTAATGATATTTATTGCTGCGATAGTATTTTTCTACACATTGTATAGTTATTTTGCAGGATTTGCAAGACCAGGTTGGTCAAGTTTAATGATATCAATGTGGTTTATCGGTGGAATGATTATGATTTCACTAGGTATTGTGGGTGAATACGTAGGTAAAATCTACTTAGAAACAAAAGGACGCCCAAGATTTATTGTTGAAAAATTCTTAAACGAAGAGAAAAACAAAGAGGAATAATTGACAATGAATAAGGAAATATTAAATAAATTTTCTAACTTTTTAGTAAAAGTTATAGCTGTGATTTTCGTAGTACTTATGGGGATGAACTCTTTATTAGTATTAACAAAAACAGCGGTATTTCCGAAAGATTATCAAGAAACTTTATATTATGAAAATGTCAGTGCTATACTAAATATTATGTTCCTTATAATATTTAGTATAGTTATCTTAATATTAGCAAGATATTTGAAGAAAATAATAAGTGTTCAAAGATTAGTTTTAATAGTAATGATTTATGCTTTTATTATTAGTATCTTGTTTGCAATATTGAGAAGAGACTATGTTCAGTTTGATCCATTTAACGTAATAGATCAAGCTAATAATTTCATAAGAGAAAACTACAGTGGTCTTGATAAAGGAAATAACTATTTATACATATATTCACATCAAATTACAACAGTATTTCTATTCCAAATTATACTGTCATTATTTGGTAGAGCAACGTTTATTTTATATATAATGCAAAGTTTTTCAATAAGTTATATTATCTTTATGTTATATAAAATATCTAATATAATGTTTGATGATGAGGATACAAATTATCTAGTTGTAATTCTTAGTGGTCTATGTTTTCCGTTAATATTCTATGTTGCATTTGTATACGGATTATTACCGGGTATGTTTTTAACATTACTGGCTTACTATTACTTTATAAAGTATACTAAACACAAAAAATGGTATATGTTAGTAATAAGTGCTATTAGTATTAATGTTGCGATACTATTTATAGGTAATAACTTAATACATATGTTAGCTATATTATCGGCAGCAGTTATTTATCTTATTAGAGTAAGAGATAAAAAAGTCATTGCGTTTATAGTTAGCTGTCTGTTTTTAATGAGTGCCTCTAAGAGTTTAATCTATAATTATTATGAAGTGAAGAGTCAAAAGACAATTGCTGATGGTGTACCGAAAATTACATGGATAGCGATGGGAATGCAAGAAGGTGATCGTGAAGCTGGTTGGTGGAATAGATTTAACTATGATATAATGCCAGAAGAAGATTATGATACAAAACGCATAACCGAAATCTCTAAAGATTCTATAAAACAAAGAGCAGAGGTATTTAAGAAAAATCCTAGATATGCTGTAGATTTTTATCAAAGAAAATATGAAAATCAGTTTATAGAACCAACATTCCAGAGTTTATTAGTGACTGCACCTCAAAGGAATTTCGATAATGAAACTAAGTTAGAAAAAGTGAAAGACTTTTTTGTAAAACAAATTTACTTTGATGAAACTCATCACGTACTTACTTTTATTATGAAGGTATTTCAAGTGTTTGTATATGTATTTTCTGTAGTATTTGCAGTAAATGTTTATAAGAAGAAAAAAGAAATACTAACGATAATTCCAGTCGCTTTTATCGGTGGAACGTTATTCCATATGATTTGGGAAGCGAAAAGTAGATATGTATTTCCGTACTTTGTATTTTTAATTCCACTTGCAGCATATGGACTAGTAATTGTAAGAAATAAAATAACTGAATATAGAAAAAATAAAGAGGAAAAAAATGAAAAAGGTAATATATAAAGCTTTTATCATAACGTTATTAGGATTAACAGTATCTGCTCCTTCGATAAAGGCTAATGATGTCTATGTACCCTTTGGAGAAAAGAAATTTACTGAAATTGAAAATAGCGAAAAAATAGAGTTCGATGACCTAAATCTTAAAGCAGCTTTAATAGAGTATTATAAGTTTCATATTAATAAAGACTTTAAAGGTGAGGAAATAACTGTAGGTATGATGGAACAATTTACAAGTCTGTCATTACCTTGGAAAAATATTTTTTCTCTAAAAGGTTTGGAATACGCTGTTAACTTAAAAAATCTAAACTTATCTAATAACTTTATCGAAGATATTAAACCATTAGAAAAGTTAGTTGAATTAGAAGATTTAAACCTTACTAACAATAAAATAAAAGATCCAAAGAGTTTAGCTAAATTAACAAAGTTAAGACAATTAGTACTTAGAAAAAATTTAATGAATAATTTAGATTTTCTAAATGATCTAAAAGTAGAATCATTAGATATATCTATGAACAGTGTTTTAAAAGATTATATTCCGAATAATTTAAAACTAGATAATCTAAGAAGTCTAAATATTTCTGGTATAGGTTTAGACAATATCTCATTTTTAAAAAATGCAGGGAAACTTGAGAGTTTAGTTGCTGAAGAAAATGCTATTAAAGATGTTACGCCATTAGCTGAATTAAAGTCTTTGAGAACTTTATATTTAGATAGAAATAATATTAGCGATATTACAGCGCTAAAAGATTTAGCAAGTTTAGAAGAACTACTATTATATAAAAACAATATTGAGAATGTAGATGCGTTAAAAGATAAAAAATATCTATATCGATTAATGTTGAATGATAATCTAGGTTTAAAAAATATAGATGTATTAAAAGATGTACCAAATATTTCTAGCTTAGATATATCAAATACCGCAGTAACCGATATTTCAGCATTAAAGGATGCTAAGTATCTATATTATATCGCTTTGAAAGATACTAAAATCAGTGATGGTGATATAACTGCATTTGAGAAAAGTAATCTAGAAGTTAAAAAATCTAATAACATAGATAAAAAGCTAGAAATAGTAAAAACAGAAGCTGCAAAATATTTTAGTATTAAAAATTATATATTTATGGTGTTAATACTAATTTTCACTTTTAGTGGTATTAGAAGCTACTGGAGAAAAAATAAATAAAATGTAAAAGATAGATGAGTTTCCCCTTGAAATTCATCTATCTTTGTGCTAGAATTACATTAATGAAATAAATCAACGTATACTTAGGACAAGATATATATTTAACTTATTTGAGAGAGGGTATGGTGCTGAAAATACCTATAAGAAATATATGTTACTACCTAGCTAATAGTATTAACATAGTTAGTGAGCTTTATTCACAAAGAGGAAGTAAATTTACTTCGAATTTGGGTGGTACCACGAAAAGATTCGTCCCTTCTTTAGTTTCGGCTAGAGAAGGGGCTTTTTTAATTTCTAAGTAAGTTAGACTAAGTATATAAAAAAGAAGGAGACCTTAATATGGCTAAATTAGTTTTTCCAGATGGAAATGTAAGAGAATATGATAATAAAACACCATTAGAAATCGCTGAGAGTATTAGTGTAAGTCTTAAGAAAAAAGTGATTTCTGCAAAATTAGATGAGGACTATATCGAAGTTAACAAACCAATAACAAAAGATGGTCACTTAAAACTTATCGTTGCAGATGATGAAGATAAAGATAGTTTATATGTATTACGTCACACTTGTGCACACGTATTAGCGCAAGCATTAAGAAGATTATATGGTAAAGATGTACACTTCGGTGTTGGTCCAGCTATTGATGGTGGATTCTACTATGACTTTGATGCTGAATATAAAGTATCAGAAGAAGACTTTAAAGCAATTGAAAAAGAAATTAAGAAAATTATTAGCGAAAACTATGCAATTGAAGGTCGCGAAGTAAGTAAAGAAGAAGCTTTAGAAATCTTTAAAGAAGATCCATATAAAGTAGAATTAATTAACGATTTTCCAGCCGATGAAGTTATTACAGTTTACACACAAGGAGACTTCACTGACCTTTGTCGTGGTGGACATCTAAGTGCAACTTCAAAAATTAAAGAATTTAAATTATTATCTGTAGCCGGTGCATACTGGAGAGGTAACAGTGATAATAAAATGCTACAACGTATCTACGGAACAGCTTATTTCACTAAAGAACATTTAGAACAACACTTAGTACGTCTACAAGAAGCACGTGAACGTGATCACAGAAAACTAGGTAAAGAATTAGGAATCTTCACAACAAGTCAAAAAGTTGGTGCTGGATTACCATTATGGTTACCAAATGGTGCTACTATCCGTCGTACTATCGAAAGATATATCGTTGATAAAGAAGTAGAATTAGGATATGACCACGTTTATACTCCAATTATGGGATCTAAAGATCTATATATTACAAGTGGACACTGGGAACACTACCAAGAAGATATGTTCCCACCAATGGAAATGGACCACGAAACAATGGTACTTCGTCCTATGAACTGTCCTCACCACATGATGGTTTATAAAAATGAACGTCACTCATACCGTGAACTTCCAATCCGTATCGCAGAGCTTGGAATGATGCACCGTTATGAAGCAAGTGGAGCAGTAAGTGGATTACAACGTGTTCGTGGTATGACTCTAAATGATGCTCACATTTTCGTACGTCCAGATCAACTTAAAGATGAATTTAAACTTACTGTAGGACTTATCGAAGAAGCGTATAAAGACTTAGGTATTAAAAACTTCAGTTACCGTCTATCATACAGAGATCCAGAAAATACTGAGAAATACTTCGATGATGATGCAATGTGGAATAACGCTCAACAAATGTTAAAAGAAACTGCTGATGAGTTAGGATTAGACTATGTTGAAGCTGAAGGAGAAGCTGCATTCTATGGACCAAAACTTGACGTTCAAGTAGAAACAGCAATCGGAAAACAAGAAACATTATCTACAATTCAATTAGACTTCTTATTACCAGAAAGATTTGAATTAGAATATATTGGTGAAGATGGAAAAGCTCACCGTCCAGTAGTTATCCACCGTGGTATCGTATCAACAATGGAAAGAATGGTTGCCTTCTTACTAGAAGAGTACAAAGGAGATTTACCAACATGGTTATCACCAAACCAAGTACGTATTATCCCAGTAAACAATGACTACCACTATGATTATTCTAAAGAAATCATGCAAGAACTTAAAAAAGCTGGTGTTAAAGTAGCTATCGATGATAGAGATGAAAAACTAGGATACAAAATCCGTGAAGCAGCAAGCAAAAAAATTCCATATACTTTAGTAATTGGAGATAAAGAAGTAGAAAACAGAAATGTTAACGTTAGAACATTTGGTTCACACGACCAAAAAGAAGAAAGCTTTGCTGAGTTCAAAGAAAATATCTTAAGAGAAATCAACGAAAGATTAATCGAGAAAAACGCATAGTAAAATAGGGAGTGACTCAAAAATCGTGATTTCGGAGAAACAAGATTTTGTCGAGTCACCCCCGCACAGTTTATTAGATATCTAAAAAGCTTTTATAAAGCGATTTTAGATATCAATAAACCACTGCGTCTATGGTTATTCGTATGAACTTTGTAAAATTTTAGAATTTTTAGATAAGCTCATAATCATAATAAGGAGAGATATAATGTTAACTCAATTAACAAAAAATGTAAAAAAAGGTCAAGTTGGAGTGAAAATTAAAACTACTCACGGAGATATGACTTTCAAATTATTTGAAAAAGATATTCCAAAAGCAGTAGAAAACTTTTTAACTCACGCAAAAAATGGATACTATAAAGGTATTATATTCCACCGTGTAATTAAAGACTTTATGATTCAAGGTGGGGACCCAACTGGTACAGGTATGGGAGGAGAGTCAATCTGGGGACGTAGTTTCGAAGATGAATTCTCAATGGATTACTTCCACTTCTACGGTGCGTTAAGTATGGCAAATGCTGGACCAAACACAAATGGAAGTCAATTCTTTATAGTTCAAAATTCTCACGTAGATGCTAGAACTTTACAAGCACTTGAACAAGGTGGTTGGCCACAAGAAGCTGTTGAAGGATATGCTAAACTAGGGGGAACTCCTCACTTGGATCACCGTCACACAGTATTTGGACACCTAATCGCTGGTGCAAAAACTTTAGAGAAAATTGCAGCTGTAAAAACTGGAGCTCAAGATAAGCCGGTTGAAGAAGTTGTGATTCTTGATATAGAAGTTAAATAAATATAAGAAAGCAAGATTAATGAGATTAATCTTGTTTTTTTATATATTTATGAAGAAATAATAATTATATAATTTTAGAATTTAGAATTTAGAGTTTAGGATAATTTAAGAAATAAAAGAACAGTATTTTTTAGAATAAAATATTATTAGTTAATTTAAAATTTACTTAAAAATTAATTAAAAAAAATAGGAAAAAATGCTTTTAAAATGACTATTCATGTGATATAATTATGAAAGTTTGAATATAAAAAAAGGAGAAGAAGAATGGCAGAAAAAACAAGAGTAAAACCAATTCTGGATGTTCATGAAAAGCCTAACTTAGCTCTATGGGTAACGTTAAGCTTACAACACTTATTCGCAATGTTTGGAGCGACGGTGTTAGTACCGATTTTAACAGGGTTACCAGCAAGTACTGCTTTAACGACATCAGGTATTGGAACACTTACGTATTTATTAATAACTAGAGGTAAAATTCCTGCGTATTTAGGATCTTCATTTGCCTTCATTAATCCGATTATTGTGCTTTCAACTACTCACAGTGTTGAAACAGCAATGCTTGGTGCATTTTTAGCCAGCTTAGTTTATGGGGTTGTAGCAATGTTAATTTACAAATTTGGTGTAAATTGGTTATTGAAACTTTTACCACCAGTAGTAGTTGGACCTATTATCATTGTTATTGGACTTGGGATTGCTCCTACAGCAATCAATATGGCGATGTACAAAACAGTAGATGGAGCTAAAGTTTATGATTTAAAATACTTCTTAGTAGCTCTTATCACATTAGCAGCAACAATCTTCTGTTGTGTTGCTTTAAGAGGATTTGCTAAACAAATTCCAGTATTATTAGGAATTGTGTTTGGATATATTGTCGCTGTATTTGCAGGATTAGTTGATTTCCAACCAGTTATCGATGCTCCTTGGTTTAGCTTACCGAAGTTCACAATTCCTTTTGTGACATATACACCACATTGGAATGTAGCAGCATTAGCAATGGTACCTATTGCTATAGTAACAATTAACGAACACATCGGTCACCAAATGGTATTATCTGAAGTAGTAGGAAGAAACTTCTTAAAAGATCCAGGATTACACCGTTCAATCTTAGCTGATGGAACAGCTATGATGTTTGCATCACTTTTAGGTGGACCACCAAGTACAACATACGGTGAAAACATTGGGGTGCTTGCTATTACACGTATCTTCTCTGTATTCGTATTAGGAGGAGCAGCGGTATTCGCACTTATCTTAAGTTTTGTAGGTAAGTTCTCAGCTCTAATCTCTACGATTCCATCACCAGTTATGGGTGGGGTATCGATCTTACTATTCGGTATAATCGCTTCAAGTGGACTTAGAATGTTAGTAGATGAAAAAGTAGACTTAAGTATCAACAGAAACTTAGTAATTTCTTCAGTAATCATCGTTTTAGGTGTAGGAGGAGCAATGTTGAAATTCGAAAGCATTAACTTCGAACTTCCAGCAATGGCACTTGCAGCTATCAGCGGTGTGTTATTAAATGCATTCTTACCAAAAGAAGATAAAAAATAGAAATTAATTTAATAGCTAGTAACTTGTATTAACGAGTTGCTAGCTATTTTTTGTATGAAATATTTCTTATTCAAGTAATTTTGAAAAACTAGGTAAATTTCTAATATTTTTGTTAAATAACCAAAATAGAAAAATACTAAAAATTAATAATGAAGTAATAATTATTATAGTTTTTATGTTGTATTTTATACTTAATACTCCTGCCAATAAAGCTCCTAGCGGGCTAAAGGCTATTGACAAACCTATCATAGTTGACATAGCGACGTCTAATTTATCTTTACTTATGATACATTGAACCATTGTTTGAGAATATGTATTTAAAATCCCGATTAATATCCAACCGAAAAGAAATAATGAAAAATTTATAATTTTGTTAGTTATAGAATTATTATTAAGTATGCTAAGTGATCCCCAAGATAGAGCTATACCTAGTGTAAATGTAGTATATAGAGTACTTAACCTTATATTTTTTAGTGTTTGATTGTTAGAAAGAAAGGCTCCTATTAGAATACCAAGGCCAGATGCACTTAGTAAAATTCCATAAAAATAACTAGTTTCCGAATACTCAGGAAGTAGTGTTAGTAACGAACTGGTAGAAAAATTAATTACTATAATTCCTATTAATAATGGTTTTAATAGAGGAGTATTCCAAATTCTTATTCCACTACTTAGTTTAGAAAAGTAATTTTCTTGTATAGTATTAGTATTTTTAGATAAATCATCTGATAAGAAGATGAATATAAAGCTGTTGATAAAAAATGTAATGCTATTTATGATGAAAGCATATATTGTCCCAAAGAATGTGATAATAAATCCACCTATTGAATTAAATAGTGCATCACTACCTTGATAAGCTATAGAAAATAATGAATTTGCTTTAACTAAATCTTCTTGTTTAACTATTTTTGGAAGTAAGGCGAGTTGAATAGGATAAACAACTTGATTAATAAAACTGATACAAACGATAAAAATTATTAGCGTAGTAATCTGTAGCTTATTTATGTAAATTAGATAGGTAATAACAAGTAATATTATAGCTTGAAATAACTGTGAAATAATTAAGAACCTCTTCATATTAAATTTACTGATTATCGGCGAGATAAATATTTGTAGTATAGCGGTGAATGAGATTAAAAATAAAGTGATACCACTATAAAAGGTAGATTTAGTAAGTGTGTATATTAATGTAAGAGTAGCGATTGAATATATGCTATCGCCAAAGTTGGTGATTAATCGACCGAATAGTAAAATTGAAAAGTTTTTATTTTTAAACATAACGTCCACATCCTTTATAAAAAAATTTAACGATAAAAAATATTTGACAGTCGATATATTATTTTACAGCTCTTAATGAGCTGTTGAAATAATACTAATACTAACACTATTTTTATTTTCTGAGGAAAATTTCTTTTCTAATTTTTTAACTTCATTCCAGAAATCTTCTATATCTTCTTTATTTATATTAAAATTAACAGAGGTATTGTTAAATAAGTCGTTAAAGATACTAGGTGAAGGTACAAAAGCTTGTGCAGTCGGTAGATAATATTTTTGGATTATACCGTTAATTGTATCTGTATCAACTACCTCGATAAAATTATTTTCCTCTAGAATATTAAGATGATAGTGTATTTTAGTTCTATTAATTTTTAATAGTTTAGCAAGTTCTTTTGAGTTTTTCTTTTCTGTACCGAGTGTAGTTAGAATACTTATTCTTAAAGGATCAGAAATGACCTTTAGTTTCTCGATATCTGTAATATATTGTATATCTTTGATAATAATCATCCCTTTCTTACTAATATTATATAACTATCTTTACTAACTGTCAACAAATTTTGAACGTTATAAATTAATTTTTTATAACTTTGTTAATTTTACTGAGGTTTAATTAAACAATAGTTTGACTACCTCTTTTATATCTGATATAATTTACTAGGTATAATATTAGTAAGAATTTACTATAGTTACAAAGTAGAAATAAAAAATTTAAGGAGAATGAAATTGAAAAAACTATCAGCAATTTTATTAGGTTTGCTTGGAATAGTAACATTATCTGGATGTTCAGCGTATGACAGATCTGGAACGTTCTATGAAACGTTCGTAAAACCGATGGATATATTCTTAGCAAAAATTCATGAGTATACTGGAAGTTGGGGTTGGTCAATTGTAATTATCACACTGATCATCAGATTATTAGTACTTCCATTTATGCTACATAACTATAAAGTACAAAACAAAGCAAGAAAAGGACAAGAATTAGCTCGTCCGGAATTAGAAGTAGTTCAGAAAAAACAACAAGCTGCCAAAGAAAAAGAAGCAAGAGCTATTTCAAATGAAGAAAAAATGCAAGCTCGTAGCGAACTTATGGAACTGCAAAGAGAACAAATGGCTATCATGAAAAAATATGATGCTATGCCTATAAGCTTAGGTGGATGCTTACCGATTCTTATACCTTGGCCATTCTTAATGGCAATATTCTATACGTTGACAAATCCATTATATTCAGCAGGAATTGTTGATTCAACATTCCTAGGAGTATTTAGTCTTGGTACACGTTCATATACACTACCAATAATCGCGTTTATAGTTTATGCTATTCAAACAAAACTAAGTATTAAAATGATGCCGCAAACTGTGCAACCTGGGCAACCTGGAGCTGAACAAATGCAAATGATACAATGGATATCACCTGTAATGATTGCAGGTTTCTCATTCATCGTAGCTGGAGCAGTAGCCGTGTATTATATCGTTGGGGGATTATTCATGATATTCCAAACATACCTAGGACACACATTATACCCACCATATAAACCAGAAAAACAAAAGAAACAAGCTTTTGATCCAGAAAAAGTTACATTAGTTTCTAACAAGAAAAAACGTAAATAGTTTATTAAATCAGTAAACATTAGAAATATTGTTTACTGATTTAATTTTTTGAAAAAAAAGTAAGAAAAGTTATCAATATAGTTGACGTTATGGTATATATGTGTTAGAATTGTATTGTTGTGTAGCTCCTAAATAGCTACTACAACCGCACGTATAAGGTAAACAAGAGAGAAATCCACCTTATATGGCGAGTCTTAGTAAAAAATATTTAAGGAGGTGCAGATATGTACGCAGTAATTAAAACAGGTGGGAAACAACTACGTGTTGAAGAAGGACAAACAATCTTAGTTGAGAAATTAGCAGCTGAAGTTGATTCTACAGTTACTTTTGACGAAGTAGTATTAGTAGGTGGAGAAACAACAAAAGTTGGTGCTCCTTTAGTAGCTGGTGCGACAGTAACAGCTAAAGTAGTTGCTCAAGGTAAAGGTAAAAAAATCACAGTATTTAAATACAAACCTAAAAAGAACAATCACCGTAAATTAGGTCATCGTCAACCTTTCACTAAATTAGTAGTTGAAAAAATTAACGCTTAATCATGATTAAGGTGGAAATCGTAAAAGAAGTTGAAGTTATTAAACAAGTAACAGTTGATGGACATGCTGATTATGCTGAACATGGTTCAGATATAGTTTGTGCAGGTGTTTCTGCTGTCGTATTCGGTTTAATAAATGCAGTAGATGCTCTAGATGAAGATGTACAGTTCGATATTTCAGCTAGCGAAGATGTAACTGGGCATTTAACATATAGATCGTTAAAATCTACAGATAAAGAGCAACTTCTACTAAATGCAATGTTAGTTGCATTAAAAACAATTGAAGAAAATTATTCAGATTATATAACTATTGAAGTAAGAGAGGTGAAATAGACATGATGTTACAATTAAATTTACAATTCTTCGCATCTAAAAAAGGGGTAGGTTCTACTAAAAACGGACGTGACTCTGAATCAAAACGTTTAGGTGCTAAAAGAGCTGATGGTCAGTACGTAACTGCAGGTTCTATCTTATACAGACAACGTGGAACAAAAATTTGGCCAGGAACTAACGTAGGAAAAGGTGGAGATGATACACTATTCTCACTAGTTGACGGAGTTGTACGTTTCGAAAGATACGGACGTAGCCGTAAAAAAGTTTCTGTTTATCCACAAGCTTAATAAGCATTGTGAAGGTATTTACAAATTTGTAGATACCTTCTTTTTTTGTGAAAATATTAATGTATTATTAACATTTTTTAAGTAATTAATGTAAACATTTGTAATAATATTTTAATATTTCTAGTTTTAGATTTCAGTTGTGCTTTTAAAATATATATGGTAAAATTTATTTGTGTGTTAAAAGATACACGCAACATATACTAGGAGGACAAAAAAGTGTCAGCACTTTGGCAAGAAATTTTATTTTCTTTTTTAGGAGGTCTTGGTTTATTCCTATTCAGTATTAAGTACATGGGGGACGGACTTCAATTAATAGCCGGGGAGAAAATGCGATATGTTTTAGATAAATATACATCTAAACCACTTATGGCTGTCTTAGCCGGAATTATAGTTACGATACTTATTCAGTCGAGTACAGGAACAATCGTAATTACTATAAGTTTAGTAGGAGCTGGATTATTAAAAACGAAACAAGCAATTGCTATCGTTATGGGTTCTAATATCGGAACAACATTAACATCATTCATTATCGGATTTAATATATCTAAATATGCGCTACCTTTATTATTCTTAGGAGCAGCATTCTTATTCTTCACTCGTGCTAAAGTTGTAAATAATATCGGTCGTGTAATTTTTGGTTTTGGAGGGATTTTCTATGCCCTAAAAATGATGTCTACAGCGATGGGACCTATGAGAGATATGTCTTGGTTCCAAAACATATTAACGCATATTAATGATAGTGCGGTAGTAGGGGTAGGAGTAGGTACATTTTTAACAGTATTAATTCAATCATCTGCAGCGACTATTGCGATTTTACAAAACCTGTATGCAGACGGAGCTTTAAGCCTAACTGGTGCATTACCAGTTCTATTTGGGGATAATATTGGGACAGCGATTACAACAGCTGCATTAGCAATGGTTGGAAGTAATATTGCTGCGAAACGTGTAGCAGCATCTCACGTATTATTTAACGTTATCGGTACTATTATCTGTTTAATAGCGTTAGTACCTTATGGTGCTTTCATTCAATATTTAGAAACAACATTAGGTCTAGAGCCGAAAATGACTATTGCATCTGCACACGGTACATTTAATATTTTAAACACAATATTACAATTCCCATTCATTAGTGTATTAGTGGTTATTGTTACGAAAATTATTCCAGGTGAAGATGAGCAAATCAAATACAGTACACAATATCTTGATAAGTCATTAGTAACAAGTGCACCAGCGGTTGCATTAGGACAAGTGCAAAAAGAATTTGTTGAGATGTTAATCTTATCTAAAAAAAGTTTACGTAATTCAGTAGAGTACTTTATGAATCGTGATGATCAACTGCGTGAAAAAGGTGAAACTTACGAGGATGCGATAAACAACTTTGATGAACAAATGACAGATTACTTAACTCTATTATTTAGGGAAAAATTAAGTCCAAAAGAAGGTTTAATTGCTTCAACATTATTAGATGGGACTCGTGATGTTGAAAGAATTGGTGATCATGCTAGAGATATAGTGTTATCTGTAGATTATCAAATTAGGAAAAAACTGAAGTTTTCTGATGCTGCAAAAGCAGAAGTTCAAGAAATGTATGATCTTTGTAATGATGTAATTTTAAAAACTATAAAATCACTAGAAGAAAACAACATAGCGTTAGCAGGTGCAGCGTTAGCAGCTTGTGAAAATATCTATGCACTTGAAAAAAATGCACGTAAACAACATACTCAACGTATGAAAGATGGAATTTGTGAAATTCCAGCGGGAGTAGTGTTTATGGATTTAATCCAACACTTTACTCGTGTTTGTGAACACACTAGAAATATTCTAGAAAAAGAGATTCAAGGTCATTTATAATTATGTCAAATAAACAAAAAATATATATTATATTATTTGTTATTATGTTGTTAATAATATTAGTTTTATATAAACTATATCAATTACAATTAGTTTAGAAATTAATAAACGAAAATATAGAGAAATCAAAGTTATTTCTACTATGTTTTCGTTTTTTTCTTTGTAAATACTAGCATTCGTGATATAATAAGGTAGTCGATTTATATAAAGTTTAAGAAAATATTGAAAGGAAATAAACATGTTTCAAGATAAAAAAGTTTATACAACACAATGGGCTGGAAAAACATTAACAGTTGAACTAGGTGAAATGGCTCGCCAAGCTAACGCAGCAGTAGTAGTAAAATACGGAGATACTGTTGTATTAACAACAGCTGTTGCCTCAAAAGAAGCAAAAGATGTTGATTTCTTCCCGTTAACAGTTAACTATGAAGAAAAAATGTATGCAGTAGGTAAAATTCCAGGAGGATTTTTACGTAGAGAAGGACGTCCAGGAACTGAGGCTACTCTAGCTGCACGTTTAATCGATAGACCGATTAGACCATTATTTGAAGATGGTTTTAGAAACGAAGTACAAGTTATTTCAACTGTATTATCAGTAGAGTATGATTGTGATCCAGTAATGGCAGCAATGCTAGGAAGTTCACTTTCATTATCAGTATCAAATATTCCATTTAAAGGACCTATCGCTGGAGTAACAGTTGGATATGTAGATGGAGAATATGTAATTAACCCAACAGTCGAGCAAATGGAACGTTCTACAGTTGATTTAAAAGTAGCTGGAACAAGTGACGCTATTAACATGGTTGAAGCAGGAGCTAAAGAAGTATCTGAAGAGATTATGTTAAATGCTATAATGTTTGGACATGAAGAAATCAAACGTCTAATCGAGTTCCAACAACAAATCGTAAACGAAATTGGTCAAGAAAAAATGGCTGTTGAGTTAAAAGTTATTGATGAGACTATTTACAATGAAGTACTATCAATGGCATTATCTCAAATGAAAGAAGCAATTGCTATTAAAGATAAACAAGCGCGTGACGAAGCTATTTCTGCTGTTAAAGAAAAAGTTCTTGAAGTATTCGAAGAACGTGCAACAGCTGAAGATGAGCTAGATATCGTAAAAGAAGCAAAATTATCATTAGATAAAATCGTAAAAGATGAGGTTCGTCGTGAAATCACTGAAGATAAAGTTAGACCTGATGGACGTGCATTAACAGAAATTAGACCTTTAGCATCTAGAGTGGATGTATTACCAAGAACACACGGTTCTGCATTATTTACTCGTGGACAAACTCAATCTCTAGGTGTTGTAACATTAGGTAACTTATCAGATGAGCAAATCATTGATGACCTAACTCAAGAAGAAAACAAGAGATTTATGTTACACTATAACTTCCCAGCATTCTCAGTTGGTGAAGTAGGATTCAGTCGTGCTCCAGGACGTCGTGAAATTGGTCACGGTGCTTTAGGGGAGCGTGCATTAGCTCAAGTTATCCCTTCTAAAGAAGATTTCCCATATACAATTCGTATCGTATCAGAAATCTTAGAATCTAACGGTTCAAGTTCTCAAGCTACAATCTGTTCTGGATCTATGGCTCTTATGGCAGCTGGTGTTCCAATTAAAGCTCAAGTAGCTGGTATTGCAATGGGATTAGTTAAAAAGGATGAACACTACACGATTTTAACTGATATTCAAGGTATGGAAGACCACCTTGGAGATATGGACTTTAAAGTAGCAGGTACTGCAGAAGGTATAACTGCGCTTCAAATGGATATTAAAATTGATGGTTTAAGTGAGCAAATCTTAAAAGAATCATTAGAACAAGCACGTGTAGGTAGATTACAAATTCTAGATCACATGAACAGTATTATCGCTGAACCTCGTCAAGAAGTTTCTACATTTGCACCAAAAATCAAAATTATTAAAATTAAACCTGAAAAAATTAAAGATGTTATTGGTTCAGGTGGTAAAGTTATCAATGAAATCATTGAAAAAACTGGTGTTAAAATTGATATCGAACAAAATGGTGATGTATTTATTTCTTCACCTGAAATTGAAGGTATTTATAAAGCAATTGAAATCATCGAAAATATTACTCGTGAAGCAGAGGTTGGTGAAATCTACTTAGCTGAGGTTAAACGTATTGAAAAATTCGGTGCTTTCGTTGAATTATTCCCAGGAGTTGATGCTTTAGTTCACATTTCTAAATTAGCTGAAGAAAGAGTAAATAAAGTTGAAGATGTTGTAAAAGTTGGAGACACTCTGAAAGTTAAAGTAATTAAAATTGATGAGAAAGGTCGAGTAGACGCAGCAGCTCATTTCTAGGAGAAATTTATGGAGTTATTTGAAAAAGAAAGACGTGGAATATATGTCTATTTTAAAAGTTTTAAAGACTTAAATAAATTAGAAAAATATGGGAACTTTATTTCTTATTCTAAAAGAGGAAGATATGCTTGTATATATGTTGATGAAAACAGATTAGGCAGCATAGTAGAAGAACTTAAGAAAAAGAAATTTGTAAAAAAAGTAGAATTATCAGGAATGTCTGACTTACATTTAAGTTTTGAGCATTTAGATTCAAGTCTACAAACTAAGAAATAATAGAAATAGGGGGAGAATATATATTCTCCCTTATTTTAAGAAGTATTCAAAATGATGGTACTTTATAGTGAGGACAAATGAGAGTTATAGCAGGAAAATACAGATCTATAAAATTAAATGCTGTTGAAGGAATGAATACAAGACCGACAACGGATAAAATTAAAGAAAATTTATTCAATATGATAGATTGCTATGATTGTAAAGTATTAGACCTTTTTGGTGGAACAGGTGGCTTAGGAATAGAAGCGTTAAGTCGTGGTGCTAAGCACGCAACTTTTATTGATGGAAGTAATAATGCAATAAAAGTCATTAAAAGTAATATTGAAAAATGTAGAATAGATGCTACAGATTATTCTTTATATAGAAATGATTTCAAACGAGCATTGAAAATTTTCGGAAAGAAAGAGGAGAAATTTGATATTATTTTTCTAGATCCACCATATGATAAAGGATTAATAGATGAAGCATTACAATGTATTTTAGAAAATAATCTATGTAATGATGAGGCGTTAGTTATTTGTGAAAAGAGCAATACAGAAGAAATCACTATTACTGATGAAAAACTTGAAGTTATAAAAGAAAAACAGTATGGAATAACAGATATAGTAATCTTTGAATATATGGAGAAATAAAAATGAAACGAAAAATAGCGATTGTACCAGGTAGTTTTGATCCTATTACTTATGGACATATAGATATTATAAAACGAAGTTCAGAGTTATTTGATGAGATTATAGTAGCTATCTTGGTAAATCCTGATAAGAAATATTTATTTTCACTTGATGAAAGAGTGGAGATGATTGAAGAAACAATAAAAGATATTCCAAATGTGAGAGTGGATGCATTCTCTGGATTATTAGTAAACTATGCAAAGAAGGTTGGTTCAAGTGTCATAGTTAGAGGTCTAAGGGCAGTATCTGACTTTGAATATGAGATGCAATTAACATTTATGAACAAAGCTTTGGATGAAGGAATTGAGACATTTTATATGATGGCTAATAAACAATATTCATTTATTAGTTCTAGTATTGTTAAAGGTGTTTCAGGTTTCGGAGCAGACTTATCGAAGTTCGTTCCTAAAAACGTGGAAGAGCGTTTGGAAAAAAAGATGAAAGAGAGAGGATAAAGGTGAAAAAAATCCTATTTACTGGAGGGGGCTCAGCAGGTCACGTGTCTGTAAATGTGGCTTTGATTCCAGAATTTAAGAAAAATGGGTATGAGATTTCTTATATTGGTAGTAAAACTGGTATAGAAAACGAAATGATAGGAAAGATTTCAGAAGTAAAATATTTTAAAATAAGTTCAGGTAAGTTAAGAAGGTATTTTTCTTGGGAAAATTTTATAGACCCATTTAAAGTATTGAAAGGAATATTAGATTCGTTACTTATATTAAAAAAAGAAAAACCAAATTTTGTTTTCTCAAAAGGTGGATTTGTTAGCGTTCCGGTTTGCGTCGCAGCTAAGTTACTAAGGATTCCAGTAGTCTTACATGAATCAGATCTTACACCGGGACTGGCTAATAAGATTAATATTAAGTTCTGCAATCATATTTTTACAACATTTGAAGATACTCAGAAGTTTTTACCGAAGGGTAAAGCTAGTTTAATCGGAGCTATTGTTAGAGATGATATTTATACAGGAGATAGACAAAGAGCTTATGAATTAACAGGGTTTAATGAAGATAGGGCTGTGTTATTAGTAATGGGTGGATCTCTAGGATCGAAAATTCTAAATGATTATATTTGGAATAATATTGATCAACTTACTGAAAAATATCAAATCGTTCACTTAGTTGGAAAAGGATTAATAAATAACAATATAGATAAAGAAGGGTATAAACAATTCGAATTTTTATCAAAAGAATTGTTTGATGTACTAAAAATTACCGATTTCGTTATTTCAAGAGCAGGTGCGAATTCAATATATGAGTTTTTAGCTTTAGAATTACCTCCGATTCTTGTTCCACTTGGAACTAATCAAAGTAGAGGAGATCAAATTGAAAATGCTAGATTCTTCGAAAAAAATGGATTTGCAAAAGTGGTAGTAGAAGAGGATTTTGCAACACTTCCTATTTCTCAAATTGATGAATTTTATAATAATTTAGAAGATTATAAACATTCTATGCAAGTTTATAAAAATGAAAAACGTGTAATAAACGACGTAAATGATTTTTATAACAAGATTTTAGATAAAGTAGGAGGTGAAATTTAGGATGAAGAAATTAAGTGTACTTACGTATGTGAAGATATTAGTTTTCATAGCGTTAGCAGTTGTCGCAATAAAATTTCCAAATAATGTTTTTGATATCGTAATTGCTGATCTACTTGAAATTAAAGTATTAGCTTTGCCAGCTAAAATAATATCACTTGTTTTTAATGATAAATTATTGTTATTAATAATGATCTTATTAACAGGGTTTTTAGTTTGGATAAAAGAGTTAAAGAAAGCTGTATTTATATTCTTTAGTGCAGGTTTTGGAGGATTCTTCTTATCAGCATTTAAATATAGCATTCAAAGAGTTAGACCATTACCAGAACTTCATGATGGTTTTAGTTTCCCTAGCGGTCACTCTACTTTTGTAGCATTATTTTTCTTAGCATTACTTTTTGTAATTAATAAAAAAGAAATACTGGCTGTAATTGCTACTTTTGCAATTATTGCAGTCCCAATTTCAAGAATGATTCTAGGTGCGCACTTTATTAGTGACGTAACAGCGGGATTATTACTTGGAAGTATCATAGTTGATTTTATGAAAGTTTATTATGAAAATATCTATAATATATTAATGAGGGTATTAGGAAAGACAAATGAATAAATTAAAAAATAAAGAGGGAATAGTTGCACTTTGCTTAGCAATTGTACATTTTGCTCTATGGTATTACTTTGCTTACATTAAATATGATGTAAATAATGTAAAATCATATAAGTATGTGTTAGGACTTCCCGAATGGTTTTTCTATAGTTCTATAGTAGTTAGTGTTCTGATAATCATCTTAGTTATTGTTTTAACAAATCTTTTACTAAATGATGAGATAAAAGAGGAGGAAAACAATGACAAGTAATTTAGATTATAGAATTCTAATTCTCTTTGTAACTATATTTTTAGGAATAATACTATTACCATTATTTATGAATCGTATTAGTAAAACAGAACAACATGGAGGTTTCTTTGAAAAGTATTACTTAGCAGATAGAAAGGTAAGTGGTATTGTCTTAGCAATAACATTAATGTCTACTTATGGATCTGCCTCAACCTTTTTAGGAGGACCTGGTGTTGCTTATAAACTTGGTTATGGTTGGGTATTACTTGCTGTAATTCAAGTGGTAACGGGTTATTTTGTACTATTAGTTTTAGCTAAAAAGTTCAAAACTGCTGCACAAAAAATAAATGCAATAACAATAAGTGATTATTTAAAAAATAGATATGAATCTAAAGTAGTAGCCTTCATATCAACACTTGCTATGATTGTATTTTTAATTGCTGCGATGAGTGCCCAATGGGTTGGTGGAGCTAAGTTATTAGCAGCCTTTATGGGAATTGAGTATAAGACTGGTATTGTTCTTATCTCAGTAATTATTATATTCTGTGTGGTATTCGGTGGATTAAAAAATATACTAATAACTGATATGATTCAAGGATTAATAATGATTTTCTCTACAATAATTTTATTATTTGCTGTAATAAATTATGGTGGAGGTATTGATCAGATTACAACCAACTTGGTTAATATTAATGAAAAAATACTAACCCCGTTTGGTGCAAATGGTAGTTTAACACCAAGCTATGTTAGTTCATTTTGGGTATTAGTCGGAGTAGGGGTTATTGGTATTCCACAAATTGCTATTAACTCGATGTTATATAAAAATAAACGAAGCTTAAAACAGTCTATCATTGTTGGATCAATTGTTATCTTTATAGTAATGTTTGGAGTTCATTTAATAGGAGTTATGGCAAGAGGGGTATTCCCAGATATCAAAGACTATGATTCTGTTATTCCGATAATTACGTTAAAAGTACTTCCTTGGTATTTAGCTGCATTAGTTCTAGCAGCACCAATGGCAGCAATCATAACAACAGTAAATGCTCAATTCTTATTAATATCATCTGCTTTAATAAAGGATTTACTATTTAATAATAAATCTATTAAAGAAAAAATCACAGGTAAGAAAGTTCCTGTCTTTGTATATGGTGTTAATATTCTTGTGATTTTATTGATAATGTTACTAAGTATGAGACCACCTAGTCTAATAGTAAATGT
Organism: Gemella sp. 27098_8_149; assembly: GCF_041433745.1. NCBI lineage: Bacteria > Bacillati > Bacillota > Bacilli > Caryophanales > Gemellaceae > Gemella > Gemella sp. 27098_8_149. Next base: position 41,590 of record NZ_JAPWCB010000002.1, read on the forward strand.
TAACTTATTTGCATTTGGAGGATTAGAAGCGACTTTCCTATGGCCAATTTTATTAGGATTATACTGGAAAAAAGCTGAAAAATACGGAGCACTTAGTTCTATAGTTTTAGGATTAGTAAGTTATATACTTATAAAAACTGTATATGTAATTAAATTTATAGAACCAGTAGTGATTTCGTTATCAATATCTCTAGTAGCTTTTGTAATAGTTTCATTATTAATGAGTAAAAAACAATTGAAAAAATAGTTATATTGTAATAAAATAAAAAATAAAGAGTAAGGAGGAATAAAAATGTCGAAAAAAGTTATAGTTAAACATACAGATGCTGAGAAATTCACTGTTAGTAATATGCTAACTGTAGGCAAAGAATATGAAGTAGTGAATGAAACAGAAGAATATATATTTGTAGTAGATAACAGTGGAAAAGTAGGCGGATACTACCACGATTATTTTGAAGAAGTAAAATAATTCAAGAGGCAAAATGATGAAAAAAAATACTATAAAGAATACAGTTCTAGTTGGATTATTTATAATACTAGCACCACTTATTCTGGTAGGGGTGACTGCATTAGGAAACTCTTTAGGGGGAAAAGCAAAAGATAAAGTTGTTCAAACAACTGAGCAAACTGCTAAAGTTCCAGAGGAGACAAAAGCTGAAAGTAATAAAGATATACCTAAAGCTAATGATTCAAAAGTAACAGAAGAAAATACTAATAAGAAAGAATCTTCAACTAATGAAAAAGAAAATGGTGAAACAGAGGGAGTAGTAAGTACAACACCTGTAGCAGGCCAAGATTATATTATTAAAGCTGGAGACTCATTATTCGCTATAGCATCAAAAGCATATGGAGAAGCTAATTCTCAAAATGGTGTAGAAAAAATTAAAGAGGCAAATAATATTAGTAATAATAATATTGCAGCTGGACAAAAAATTCAAATACCGAAATTATAAAAAGAAATCATCTCATTTTTTTTGAGATGATTTCTTTGTTTATTATTTAATTCTACGTTTTGTAAAGATTGAGTAAATAATACTTATTACTAATCCAACAAGTACTATAGAGATAGCCACATAAAACGCCTCTGTAAAATCTCCATTATTTTTAGCGGCAATTCCAGCAGCGTATTTAGGCGCAAAGAATGCAGCTGTAGAAAATCCTATAAAAACAATCCCGTAGTTAACTCCTTGATTTATAGGACCAAATGTTTTCATTACTAATGGCGCGAAAACTCCCATAATTCCACCAAAACATAGACCAAGGAAAACAAGACCGACTGTCAGACCAATTGTAGTTCGAATGTTAACTAGAGTTAATAATGAAATAGCAATTACCGAATAAATCGCGATAAGAGTCTTTTCATGTCCTATTTTATCTGAAACAACACCCCATACAACACGTCCCAATGTATTAGAAAGAGCATAAATACTAACAAAAGTTGCAGCAACTGAAGCAGATAATCCGAACATAGTTTGACTGATTACTGATGCGTTTGATGCTACCATAAGTCCAGAGAATGCACCAATAGCAAACATTGAAATAATAAAGTAAAATGATAAACTCATTAACATTTGTTTCCAATCTTTATTAGCAGCTTCTTGTTTAATTTCTGCAACAGGTTGAATCCAACCTTCAGGTTGATGATTTGCAGGAGCAACTTTTATGAAGAATAGAGCTATTATAATAATTACTAAGTACACACTACCTAAGTAGATAAATGCATTGTGTACTCCATAATTAGCTATTAGACTATGTGCGATTGGAGCAGCGATAACACTAGCCCCTCCCATTGCTCCTGTAATTAAACCAGCAGCTAATCCTCTTTTATCAGGGAAGAATCTAAGCGCATTACTTATAATTCCAGAATATGCAAATGCTTGTCCAACTCCAGATAATACACCATAGCTAAAATATAACATCCCTTTTGTAGTAGCAAATCCAGTAAGAATAAATCCAGCTGCAAATAATATCCCACCTAAGATAATAGAAATATTTGCTTTTCCTTTATCAGTAATAAATCCTCCAAGAATAGTAGGAATAGGAGCAATAGCTGCGTTAATAGTAAATGCTAGCATTACCTCAGGCATGCTCCATCCTTTCGATACACTTAGAGGTTTTGCAAAAACACTAAAAGAATATAGTGAACCTGCACATAGTAAAATTGCCATTGAGGCGAATAAGACAGTCCATCTTGTATTTTTTTTCATTTAATCATCCTTTCAATATATATTAGCATGATATTAAAAAATAATAATATTAAAAAAACGGCTAAGCTAAAGTTAGTCGAATTATTTTAAAAATATTATGATAACAGTTTATAAAAATTCTTATTTTAAAAATAGTAATTTTCATTTTTAATATCATGTTTAATGTGTATATTCTAGCATGAATATTAAATGAAAGCAACCTAAAATACTTTATATAAAAGAGAAAAATAAATTACATATATATTAAGTGAAATATATATTATTTGGTTTAACTATAGTGTATTTATTCTGTGAAAAATTATTAGCCATAGTCATTAATAAAAATTATTAAAAGTTTGTTGCATTAAGGCTTTTATGTTATAATGAAGTGTGTTACATAGGAGGAATTATGTTTAAATTTTTTAGAAAAAATGAATTAGTGGAAAAAAATGACAAACAAGAGTTAAAAAAAATTCCGACACACGTTGCTATTATAATGGATGGTAATGGTCGTTGGGCTAAAAAGAGAAATATGCCTAGAATTAAAGGACACTATGAAGGGATGCAAACTGTAAAAAAAATAACAAAATATGCATCAAAACTAGGTGTAGAGTATCTAACATTATATGCTTTTTCTACAGAAAACTGGGCGAGACCTAAAGAAGAAGTTAGTTATTTAATGGATCTTCCTGAAAAAATGTTCAGTAGTTTTATGCCAGAACTTATGGAAAATAATGTAAAAGTTGAGGTTATTGGTGTAGTAGAGAAACTTCCTGAAAATACTAGGAAGGCAGTAAATGATGCAATTGAGCAGACAAAAAATAATACTGGATTAAAATTGATCTTTGCATTGAATTATGGTTCTAAAGACGAGATGTTAAGAGCAATTAAACAAATTACTAAAGACGTACAAGATAATAAATACAGTATAGATGAAATTTCTGAAGAACATGTGAGTCAAAATCTATTTACATCTAATACTCCTGATCCTGACTTATTAATAAGAACTTCGGGAGAACAAAGAATTTCAAACTTTTTACTTTGGCAAATTGCTTATAGTGAATTCTTGTTTACTAAAGTGGCATGGCCGGACTTTACTGAAGAAGAATTTTACAAGGCATTATTAGAATATCAAAGTAGAGATAGAAGGTTTGGAGGTTTAAATGAAGACTAGGGTAATAACGGCCATCGTGGCATTAATTGTTTTCCTACCATTACTATTTCTAGGTGGAGACTATTTTAAATTTACAACATTCGCACTAGGTGTAATGGCTATGTATGAAATAGTAAGAATGACTTTTAAAGAAACAAACATAGTAGTTTTGGGGTTATCTTCCTTAGCAGGTGCATTACTATTTTTAAATGAAGAAATTTCACAGTTACAACTTTATGGATTACTTTTTTTAATTTTAGTTAGTATGTTAGCGACTGTAGTTGCAACAGGTCACAAAATTAAATTAGTTGAAATTGGTTCGATTATATTTGTAACTGCCTATATTTTTATAGGATTTTATTGTTTGTTTATGATAAGAAACTTGAGCTTATCTCATGTAGCATATTTATTACTTACAATTTGGTTTACTGATAGTTTTGCCTATTTTGGAGGAATGAAGTTTGGGAAAAATAAACTTTCACCTAATATAAGTCCAAATAAATCAATAGAAGGTTCAGTGATAGGAAGTGTATCATCGATAGCGATAGCATTATTGTTCTTCTTTACAACTAATATTTTTTCAAATTTATTAGTTGCAATTGTTGTAACATTAATAGTAAGTGTAATCGGACAATTTGGTGATTTAATTGAATCAGCATACAAAAGAGAATATCAAGTAAAAGATAGTAGTAATTTATTACCAGGGCATGGTGGTATTTTTGACAGATTCGATTCTGTTATTCTATCAGCACCATGTTTAATAATATTACTAAGTTTATTTTAAAATATAGAGAGGGGTATTAGATGCAAGGGATTATAGCATTTATATTAATATTTTTTGTAGTAGTAACTATTCACGAATTTGGACATTTTATTGCTGCGAAAAGAGCAGGGATTTTATGTCAGGAATTCGCAATTGGAATGGGACCTAAAATATTCCATAAAAAAATAGGAGAGACTAACTTTACAATAAGACTTCTTCCAGTCGGAGGATATGTTAAGATGCCAGATAATGTTTTTGATTTTAATAATGACATGTCGGTATATGACCTAAAAAAAGGAATGAAAGTTAGTTTAAAACTAGATGAAAACGATAAGGTTGAAAAAATAGTTTTAGATAAAAGCAATGATATGGATCTACTTCCACTAGAGCTTAAAAAGTTTGATCTTACAGAGAAACTTTTTGTGAAAGGTTTTGTTGGTGATAAAATAGAACGCTATGAAGTAAGAAAAGATGCTTGTGTTGTCTTTGGAGGAATGGAGGAGCAAATAGCACCAATAGAAAGAATGTTTTCTTCACACTCATGGGGGCAAAAATTCTGGACATTATTTGCAGGACCATTAATGAACTTTATATTAGCTTTAGCAATTTTCTTAGGTATTTCAATTTATAGTGGAGTACCATCGAATACTACGCGTTTAGGTGAACTAGCTTCTAACTATCCGGCTTACTCATCAGGATTAAAACAAGGTGATGTAGTTGAGCAGGTAAATGGTAAGAGTGTTTCAACATGGAAAGAAATGACTAATGAGATAGTAAATTCTAATGGTTCTGAGCTTACATTAAAAGTTTCACGTGATGGTTCACAACAAGAAATTAAAGTTACACCAAAAGAAGAAACAACTGTGAAAAAAGGTAAAGAAGTTAAAACTTATAAACTTGGAATAGATCCAGCTTATGAGAAAAACTTAGCGGGTTCTATTAAGAGTGGTTTTGAACAAACACTATATTATGGAACTACGATTTTCATGGGAATTATTAGTCTGTTTGCTTCATTATTTACTGGTGGATTTAGTTTAAATCAACTTGGAGGACCTGTAGCGATTTATGAAATGTCTTCTGCAGCTGCACAGAGTGGTTTAATTACAACATTAAAATGGACAGGAATTTTAAGTGTTAACTTAGGTCTTATGAACCTAATTCCTATTCCAGTTCTTGATGGTGGACGTATCATATTCGTAATTTATGAAGCAATCTTCAAAAAGCCAATTAATAAAAAAGCTCAATATTACTTAACTGTAGCGTTTGGATTATTAATGGTTGCGTTGATGTTAGCAGTAACATGGAATGATATCCAAAGATTATTTGGGAAATAGATAATGATTATAACGAGAAGTTGGTTTACTTCTCGTTATTTTTTTATATGGGCTTTAAAACATGATACGTTATTATAATTTTTATTAGTAGTAATTTGCTCTAGGGAAATTTAATCTTTACTACTATTTTGATTGTTTTTAATATATAATATAATAGAGATAATTTATAGGAAAAGGTGATAATATGGTTAAATTTTTACATACTGCTGATTGGCATATTGGAAGAAAATTACAAGGATTAGATTTATTAGTAGATCAGGAGTTTGTGTTTGAGAATTTAATAACTGAGATTAAGAATATTAATCCTGATTTTTTAATTATTGCAGGGGATTTATATGATAGAAGTGTTCCTAGTAAAGAAGCGACTACACTTCTACAAGAACTTTTAGTTAAAATTAATATAGAATGTAACATACCAATTTTTGCCATTAGTGGAAATCATGACAGTAGAGAAAGACTAGCGATTGGTGAAGCTTGGTTTAGCAAACATAAGTTTTATCTTCATACAAGATTAGAACAAGCTTTTGATAAACTTTCTTATGAAGATGCTGATATATATTTATTACCATATTTTGAACCCTTTGAAGCGAGAGAATATTTTGAAAATACTACATTAACAACCCATAATGCAGCAACTAAAAGAGTAATAGATGAAATTTATAAAAATTTAGATACGAATAAGACTAATATTTTAGTAGCTCATACTTTTGTTTCTGGTGGATTAGAAACAGATTCTGAAAGAGAAATATCTGTAGGAACTGTTGAAAATGTGGCTGTGGAAGTCTTTGATAAGTTTGATTATGTTGCTCTAGGTCATCTTCATAATCCGAATGCAATAAATGAAGAACGTTTGAAATATAGTGGAAGTCCAATGGCGTACTCATTCTCTGAAGCTTCCCAAACTAAAGGAATGAGGCTTGTAGAAGTAACAAAAGAAAGTTATAGTGAAGAGTTTATTCCATTAAAACAAAAAAGAAAGTTACACAATATTAGTACATCTTATGAAGAAGTTTTAACGAAAGAATTTCAACAAAGTTATGATTGTAAAAATGATTATTTTAGTATGGAACTGAGTGGTTTAGAGGGAATTACTGATCCGTTACCTAGAATTAAAGAATATTATCCTAATACTCTGATACTAAAGCAAAAAAGAAATACTAGTATCGATAATGAAGTGAAATTAGATAGAGAGATGCTAACTAAGAGTCCTTTTCAGTTAATAGAGGGATTCTATAATGAACAAACTGGTAATGAATTAACTGAAGGTCAAAAACAAGTACTAGTAAATATTATAGATAAGGTGAATCAAGATGAAACCAATTAGATTAGAATTAAAAGAATTTGGTCCATATAAGAATGAAATAATAGAATGGGATAAAATAATAAATGAACCTATATTTCTAATAACAGGGAAAACTGGTTCAGGGAAGTCAACATTATTTGATGCTATTACTTATGCATTGTACAATAAGACAACTGGTGGTAAAGATATAGCCTCACTAAGAACGAAGACAGCCTTGGATAAGGATAAAACACAGGTTAACTTTGATTTTGAATTGAGTGGTAAAAAATATAGAATTGAGAGAACTCTGGCTTATTTGAAAGCTGGTAATAAAAATCTAACATCGGGGAAAGTTGCTTTAATGCAATATAATGATGAAAAGTTAGAAGTAATCGCCACAAAAGAACAAGAGGTAAAAGAAAAAGTAGAAGAGTTAATAGGTTTAGATGATAAGCAATTTTGTCAAATAATTATCTTACCTCAAGGAAAATTTAAAGAGTTCTTATTATCAAAATCAAGTGAAAAAAAAGAAACTTTGAGATCTTTATTTAATACTTACTTCTATCAAAAATTCGTGGAACAATTACAAGAACAAGCTAAAAAATTAGATAGTTCACATAAACAGAAAGAAAAAGAATTGATTACTAGATTTGAGCAGTTTGATATTGAGGAAGAACTTATAAAGTTTGAATATTTAAAAGATGAAAATTTTGAAGAAATACTAAGTATTATTCACTCACAAGAAGAAACAATAAAAAATGAAAAAAAAGAATTATTAAAATTAGAACGTAGTTTTTCTAAAGAAAAAGAGAAATTTATAGAATTAAGTAAGCTCAATGATAAATTTATCCAACTTAAAAATAACAAGTTAGAACTAGCTAATCTAAGTGAAAAAGAAGACTATTATAAAAGTCTAAGATTAGAAGTAGAGAAGTTAAAAGAGCTGCAAAAGAATAAAGATAAGATTATAGAGTACAGTACTTTATTAAATAAACAATTACAATTAAGAAAAATTGAGAAAAATTTATTAATTGATACAGACAAATATAAATTAGACTTAGAAAATAATAAGAAATTACAATTAGAATTAAATGCACAAAAAGATAATATAGAAGAACTTAGAAAGGAAACTGTTGATTATAAGTTTTTCTATAATAACTTTAATGAATTAAATTCTGCAAAAGCCAACATTGAAATCTATAGTGAAACATTAGAAGAGCTTGCTTTGAAAAAAGAAACATATAAAGAGTTAGATTCTAGGTTGAAAGTTTCAAAAGAAGGCCACTTAGAGGATATTGAGGAGAAAAATATACTAGAGAGCAGTATTGGTAAGTTAAAATTAGAAATTTTAAAGAAAGAGCAAGATGTAGAAAAACTCGAAGAATATAATAATAAATTTTCTGAAGTAAATGATAAGAGTTTGAAACTTACTCTTGATAAAAAACAATTAGAAGAACTCGAAGTAGAGAAGAAGAAGCTTGAGCAAGAAGTTATATTATTAAATAAGAATAAAGAGCAAGAAGTTTTAAATGGTTTTCTATTGAAATTGCATGAAGGTGATGAATGTCCTTTATGTAAACAAAAGATTGAACACTTACCAGAAATTCCCTCTTTAGAGGCAGTAGATGAAAGTATAGAAAAATCACTTCAAAAAGTTAATAAAGATACAATTCAACTAGAAACTCTTATAAAAAAAGATGAAGAAGAAATAGAAAGAATAAGTGCTCTTTTGAAAAATTTAGAGGATACAATTAACTTTAAATCTAAGGAAGAACTATCACAATTAGAAGACGAATTAAAGACAGATAATCTTAAACTAACGGATATTAGTAAAGCAATCAAAATATCTGAGGATAAAATTAAGGGCCTAAATCAAGAAATAGAGGAACTTTCAGAGTTATTTAAAAATGAAGATGAAATTAAACAAAAACATCTAGAAGCGAAAAATAAAATAGAACAGTTTGAAAAAAATGTGAAAATTGAGCTAGATGAGTTTGCTGATTATTATGAGAAAATACAATCTCAGGTTGAAGACTTTGATAATAGATGTAACGTTCAGCAAAATAATAGTAATGAATTATTGATAAGAAAAACCAAACTAGAGACAGAACAGAAAAATAATAAGACGAATTTACTGGAAGTTAGTAAAAGAATAGAAAATATTATAGAGAGTTTCAGCGATTCTAAACTTAATAAGTATTACATAACTTTAGAAATGGCAGAAGAAGACATAGCAGAATTGGTTAAATTAGAAGAATTTGAATCTCAAATTAATAAATTTGAAGATGCCAAGAAAATTATAGTAAACAATATAGAAAAACTCGTAGAAGAGTTAGAAGAGATAGAACAACCAGATTTAGAAGAAGGACAACGAAAACTACAAAATATTGAATTTCAAGTTAATGATTTTATAGAAAAAGTTGTAATTCTTAATACAAGATTAGAAAATAATAAAAAATTATATAAAAAAATTCATAGTGAGTATATTGAACTATTAGAATCATCTAAAGAGATAAGAGAAATTATAGCATTTAGTGATGTTGTCAGCGGAAAAACTGAAAACAGAAAATCGTTGGAAACTTATGTTCAAGGATATTATCTAGACTTGATTCTAGTTGCGGGAACTAAAAGATTACTACAGATGACAAATGATAGATATAGATTTATTAGACGTGATGAAAAATCGAAAGGTGGAGGTCTTCAAGGTTTAGAGATTGAAATACATGATATTTATTTAAATAGTACTCGTATTATTAGTTCTCTTTCCGGAGGAGAATTATTCTTAGCTTCTTTAGCTCTCGCTTTAGGGTTAGCGGAAGTTATTCAAAATGAAAGTGGTGGAATATCTCTTGAAACTATCTTTATCGATGAAGGATTTGGATCACTAGATGCTGAAACACTAGATATCGCTTTAACAACGTTAATAGATTTACAATCGTATGGAAGAAATATTGGTATTATTTCACATGTCAGCGAGTTAAAAGAGAGAATTAGACCGAAGGTAGAAGTCTATTCTAAAGATAATTATGCGAAGATTAAAATGACTGGAATATAAAGTAATATAAAAAGAAAGGAGAAAACATGAACTTAGAATTATTAATTGGTCCAAGTGGTGTAGGGAAAACGAACTACATATTAAATGATATCGAGTTAAATAGAGATAACCATAAAATAATTGTATTAACTCCAGAACAGAACAGTTTTAATTTTGAAAAAATGTTATGTGATAAATTCGGTGGTACTTTTAATATCGATGTTATGAATTTCTCAAGTCTAACTAGAAGATTATCGAAACTATTGGGAATGGATAATCTTAGTAGGCTAGGAGATAATATTAAACCATTTTATTTCTATAAAGCTGCAAAAAATCTAGAAAATAGTGAGAATTTTTTAGTAAAAAGAATTTTACAAGATGTTAATTTTATAGAAGTTGTAGAAGAAATAATAAATGAATTAAAAGAGTATAAGGTTAGTATCAATTTATTAGAGGAGTATTTAGAGAAAAATAATAATCTAGAAAGTAGTCATAGAGAAAAATTAGAATCTATTTTAGAAATATATGTTGAATATTCGAGATTATTAAAGGAGCAGGGTTCTTTTGATAAAGTAGATTATATAACTGAATTATTATTGTATCTAGAATACATAGATTTGAGTGAGTATATTTTTTATGTGGATGCTTATTATAATTTCACAGCACAGGAATATTATTATATTGAAAAACTTGCTCAAAAGTCTAAAAAGTTAATAATTAGCGTTATAAGTGATGCAAATAGATATTTTAATTTTGATTTATCGCAACTTGTTCAAGGTTATGAACTAGAAAAGATGAAATATAATGACTTTTATCTATCTGATTTATATAGTAAAGAGAAATATAAGCTTGATATTTTTAGAAAATCTCATGAAATTGTTGCTAGTATGAATGAAATAGTGAAAAATAATAATGATGTGAATTTTTCTGTAGTAGCCTTTGTAAAAAAAGAAGAAATAAATACACTGAAATTTAAAATAAAAGATAATAAAGTAGAGGAATATGAAGAATTAGAAACTCATAAAAGACGTTTTAATGGGGTTTCTAATGATATTCTTGCTGATAAATACTATAAAAACTTCACAGCACAGTATGAGACTGATGATAGTATTGAAATTATCTGTGCCAAAAATAAGGAGTTGGAAGTTAAACAAATCGCTCGTGAGATTGTGAAACTAAATCATAACAATATTAAACAAAATGAGATAGCAATTCTTTATCGTGATAATACATATGAAAATTATTTGAATATATTTAAAGACTATAATTTAGATGTTCATTTAGATAAAAATATTGAAACTAGTAATCACCGTTTAGTTAAGTTTATACAAGAGACCTTATATTTTGATGAAGGTAGTTTTAAAACTAGATTATTAAATCTATTGAAAACTAGGTTAACGAATTTTGAGAATATTTATCGCCAAAAGGTCATTGCACATGTTTTACTAGGAGATTCAAATATTGATGAAAAACAACTAGAAAAATATATTGTAGAGTTAGATGAAAACATTATAAAAGATAACTTTTTAGCAAGTAATCTAGTAAATAATATAAGTGGAAGATATAAATACAGCGATTTATTAGAAAAAGTTAGGACAATTTCAATAGATGATCTTGAAAATATACTAAATGAGAAACTGGTAAATACGTATAGTGATATGCTGAAAGACTACTTTATTGAAAAGACGGCGAAGTATAACTCTGAACAGCTTGAAATTTGTAGACAAGTTTTATTAGAACTTATTAATAAGGTTTCAGAAGTCTCAGCTAAGAACAATCTTCAAGCTAAAAGATATATAAAAAAATTAGTAGATGTTTTTGACCATTGTAAGATTAAAATGTATCTTGATAAAGAAGATGGTGAGTATGACAATATCGAAGAGTTAAAAATTGATAGTATAGATAGACAAGTTTATAAAAAAATTCTTGAATATATCAATAATATAAATGAGAATTTTGGCAGTGAAAAGTTTGAATATAAAAAATTCGTAACTCTATTTAATACTGGATTAACATCTATTAAGTATCGTTCAATACCAGAAATAAATAATTCTATCATTATGTCCACTATGGATTTAGCAAAAGTAGAAAACAAAAAAGTTGTCTTTGTTATGGGATTCAACAAAGATGTATTGCCAGTATCTAAAAGTTCAGGATTAATAGACGATAAAGATAAAGAAAGATTAATAAATGATGATATCTTTTTATCACCGACAAAAGAAGCGGCACTTATTGATGAAGAGTTCGTAGCTTATATTGCCATGACAAGAGCTCAAGAGAAAACATATATAAGTTATAGTTTAATTGATAAGAGTTTTAAGGAGAATTTTGCATCTCCATACTTAAATACAGTGAGATCTTTATTCCCAGAATTGGAAGAAAAGCAAACTTCAAAAATCTTAGAGTTTTCTATTGCTGACTATAATTACTATTTAGAAAATGTTTCAGAGATAGTTTCAACTAAGGAATTTAATTATTTATTCGCAAAAATTTATCGTAGATTTATGGAAGTGAAAGATAGTAAGACAGAAGAAGTTGAGGTTTTAGTAGAACTTATGATTAAGTTTTTAGAGCAGTATCAACTTACTTCAGAACATGAAAGTTATGAGAATTACGAAGTTCTTGATGAATTAAATGACCGAGTATTTTTCACTAATGATACCAGTATTAAAAATTATTTATCTAAAATAATCAGAGATTATAAGTTTCAACTTAGTTCAGAATATATAGATGAATTTTTAGAAATTAAGAAAGAAAGTTTTTCTAAGTTTAGTATCTCTAAAATTTCTGATTTCGAAAGGAATCCATATCAATTCTTTGTTAAACGAGTACTTGGAATAGCAGAGGAAAGAGATATCGATATAGATAATCTTGTTACTGGAAAATTTTTCCACGCAGTAATGTCAGAAGAAAAAATTACTAATTTTATAGCTGATTGCGGAAGCAAGTTTGATATAGATGCGCTAAAAGATGAAGATATTACAAAGAGATTTAATATTAAAGAGATCTTGAATGAGGTTATTTATTCGAGTGATAATAAAGATATATTAGAAACCTTGAAGCTAATAGAGTTATTTAATACTCATAAATATATTTTAAATAATATGATTATGAGACTTGAAGTAGCTATAGCAATAGAAATAAAATATTTTGCTCTAACAGAATTTATGCCAACATTCTTAGAAAGACCATTTACTCTGGAAATAGTAGACAATGTTATTACATGTGAAAATGTTGAAACTGGGGAAATTAATAAAAAAGAATTGAAAAAAAAATACAATATACCACCTATTAAATTCACAGGGGTAATTGATAGAGTAGACATTAATGGAAAAAATATTTCAATAATTGATTATAAGAGTAGTCAAAGTGATTTTTCTTTAGATAGTTTGGAATTAGGGTTTATTTCTCAGATTTTAACTTATGCATTGGCATGTGAGTTGATGTTTGACAAAAATTCAGAGGATATATTAGGGATATTTTATAGAGAAATAGCTAAATTAGGAAAAGATCTAAAGACATATAGGTTAAGAGGGTTAGCGAATAGTGATTTAATATTGGATGATGAATTTTATGAAAAAGCTCCCGAAATTATGTATGTTAGAACTACAAAAGCTAAGAAAATTCATGGAGCGGATAGTCATAAAGCATTTACAAGTCCTGAACTTGAAAAATTAGTCAATAAAAATCTTGAAAATATAATGATACTTATAGAAAAAATCTTTGCATTTGATTTCGATTTAGCCAACTATGAGGTTGAAAATCAATATTCCGTTGAGAAGGAAACTTTATTTAACTTTGCAAGTAATAGTGATACACGACTTAGTTATAAAGAGAAAGTAGAGCTCAAACCAAAAGATTTAAAAGAAAAGTTACTTAATGACCTGAAATAATGCGATTTTAGAAAAATCTTATGAAAATTGATTTGTTGTTTTGAAAATAAAAAGCAATAAATCAATTTTTTTTATAATTTTTACTAATTTTTAATCACATTTGTTAAGTTTTATATTATAATAGTATAAGGAGTATGATGTCGATTTTTTGATCTATCGTGATGGAAAATAAAAAGTCGATAAAGAATAGATATAGAGGCAAGGATAAAATAAATATGAAATTAACTTTTTTTGAAAAACTAGAACAGTTTAAAAATAGTTCTAAAGAAGTATATATTAATAATATATATCAGAATGAAAATTTAACATATAAAAATTTAATAGAGTATTCAGATAGACTTGCGTCTTATCTTGAAGAAAAACTGGGCGAAGACAAAAGCCCTATAGTAGTGTACGGACATAAACATCCATTTATGTTAGTGTACTTTTTAGCGTGTGTAAAATCAGGAAGAGCATTTTGTCCAGTAGATATAAATACACCAAAAGAAAGAGTAGAAGAAATAGTAGAAATAACAGACTCAAAAGTAGTACTGGTCACAGAAGAAATAGAACTATCTAGAGAAATGCTAGATGTTAAATCAGCTAAAGAAATAATCTCAAGTACTCAAAACGCTATTTCAAAAGAAAACTACGTAAAAGATGAAGATATATTCTATATAATTTTTACGTCAGGAAGTACAGGAAAACCCAAAGGAGTATGTATTACATATAACAACCTAAATAACTTCTTACACTGGTACACAGGATACTATGATGAAAATGAAGAATTAGTGTTTTTAGGACATCCACCGTTCTCATTTGATTTATCGGTAATGTCATTATGGCCAAGCATTTATCTAGGAGCCTCTTTAGTACAAATAGATAAAAAACATCAAGAGAACTTCAAAGTAATGTTTGAAGAATTAAATAGATCAAATGCAACAATATGGATCTCAACACCATCATTTATAGAAATGTGTTTCATAGATAAAAACTTCAATCAAAGTCTAATGCCGAAGGTGAAACAATTCGTCTTTTGTGGAGAAAAACTATTCAGCACAACAGTAGAAAAAATTCATAAAAACTTTGAAGATGCACAAGTAATAAATACCTATGGACCAACAGAATCAACAGTAATGGTCACATGGGTAGAAATAACAAAAGAAGTGAATAAAAAATACTATGAGAACCTACCAGTAGGGGAAATAAAATGGGGTACAAAAGTACACCTAGCAAACCCAGATGAAGAGAACAAAGGTGAAATAGTAATCACAGGAAACACAGTCGCAAAAGGATACTTTAAAAATGACGCTATAACAAATGAAAAATTTGGTATAGGAGAGGTAGATGGAAAAGAAGAAAGAAGTTACCTAACAGGCGACTTAGGATACTTCAAAGACGGAATGCTATTTTGCGAAGGACGCATAGACTTCCAAGTAAAACTACATGGGCACAGAATAGAACTTGAAGATATAGATAATAATCTACTAAAAAATAAGAAAATACGCCAAGCAGCGACAGTACCAAGCTATGAAGATGGAAAAGTAAAAGCACTGACATCATTTGTAGTATATAACGAAGAAATAGAAAAACGCTTCGAAGTAACAAAACAAATAAAACAAGAACTAAAAAAATTAGTGCCAGAATATATGATACCGAAGAAAATAGTATTCTTAGAAGAAATGCCACTAAACAACAACGGTAAAATAGATAAGAAAAAGTTAAAGGAGTTAGTATAGAATGAACTACTTTGACGGAAATGAATTTTTCTTATTCTTAGCTATAGCACTAATTATAGGCTTTATAATAAACTATCTAGGTAAAAAAATAGAATATTATATATTGGCATTATCAGTAATATTTGCCGCAGTAATATACGGTAAGAGTATCACAATGTTATCTTACCTAGTAGGATTTATTCTATTTGAATACATATTAGTACTAATAGCCCAAAAAACAGAAAGTAAAAAACACTTGAAAATATTAGTAATACTATCAATATTACCACTAGTAATAAACAAAGTATTCGCAACAACGCACTTACACCTATTAGCCTTTATAGGAATATCATATATGTCATTTAAGACAATACAAATTATGATAGAAATCTCAGATGGCTTAATAAAAGAAAAAATCAGTGCTGTAGAATATGTACAATTCCTACTATTCTTTCCAACAGTTAGCGCAGGACCGATAGACAGAAGTAGAAGGTTTATGAGCGAAATAAAAGAAAGAATACCGAGGACAGAGTACTTAGAATTAGCTGGAGAAGGAGTCTACAGACTAATATTAGGATTACTATATAAAATAGTATTTTCAACATTAAGTTACCACTACTTAGTAGGTTTAACAAACCATGGGACATTTGTTTATTCATTAAAATACATGTACCTATATACATTGTACTTATTTTTCGACTTTGCAGGATACAGTTTAATGGCAGTGGGTAGTAGTAACATCTTAGGAATAAGAACACCGATGAACTTCAACAAACCATTCCTAAGTATAGACATAAAAGACTTCTGGAATAGATGGCACATAACACTATCAACGTGGCTTAGAGACTTCGTATTCTCAAGAGTTTTTATGGAAGCAACAAAGAAAAAAAGATTCAAGAAAAGACTTAATACAGCGATGTATGCCTACATGGTAAACATGGTTCTTATGGGATTTTGGCACGGCTTAACAATAAGCTATATAGTATATGGATTCTACCATGGAATACTTATGGCAGGATTTGAATACTATCAGAAGAAAAGTAAATTTTACAAAAAGAATAAAAATGAAACATGGTACAAAGTACTTAGCTGGTTCATAACGATCAACTTAGTAATAATAGGTTTATATATCTTCTCAGGAGAACCGTATAAACTAATAAGCCATGTACTAAAAAAATAATATAGAGTTAGGAGAACAAGGATGATAAAAGAACAAGTATTAGAAATGTTAGAAGAAATCTGTGAAGACGAAGTAGTAAGAGAAGATTTAGATATAAACATGAAAGAAGAAGGGTTAATGGACTCATTAGCTTTTGTAGAAATGTTAGTAAAAATCGAAGAAATCTTCGGATTAAGTATAGCTCCAACAGAAGTAACATATGAAGAAATCGATACACCAAACAAGGTAATTTCATATATAGAAAATAGGAAATAATAACATGATAAGATTAAAAGCATTTTTAATATCAATAGTATTGGTATTAATTACACTTGTAATTTTAGATGTGACCCTCTTAAAGAAGGTAGAAACTTACTATAAGTCGAACGACAATAGCGTTAGATATAGTACTGCTTTTGAAAAGTATAAAAGTAAAGATATAATAGTTGAAAATATGACTCCTAGGACACTTTTACTTTTGGGGTCTTCAGAGTTAACAACGACTATTAATGAAAATTATCACCCTAAGAAAATATTCAATTACGAAGATTTTAATATAATGCAAGTAGGAGTTGGGAACTCTCAAAATATTATTCATGCGGCTACTATTGGATCAATAGGGAATGATGTGAAGAATAATGAGATAGTAATGATTCAATCTATTCAATGGTTTGATAATAAGAATGGTATTTTAAAAGATGCATTTTTATCTAGAATTTCTAGCGAACATGTGTACAATACAATGAGAAATGATAAAATTAGTAGAGATACCAAAGAAAAATTTATTAATAGGGTTATAGAACTTTCATCTACAAATAAGGAATTGAATAAAAAGTATAAAAGCTATAAACAATATTTTTTAGAAGGTAAAGGTAATAAATTTACAGGAGAGTTTATAAAACTTGATAATTACTTTTATGTTTTAAAAAATAAATTGAACTTTTATAAAAATAAAGGTAAAGAAAACTATCCAGTTAGTGGAGAAAAGACACCTGATTATAATTGGGACGAATTAGATAAAAAAGCAGCTGAGGAAGCTAAAGAAAGAACTAATAACAATGATTATCAAATTGACAATACATATTATGACAAATATATAAGAGTTAAATATAATCAATTAAAAGATAGTTCAAAAAATACAAAGTATGATGATTCTAAAGAATACGAAGACTTAGATATACTATTATCTATTGTTAAGGACTTGAAGTTGAATATCAAGTTTGCAATTCTTCCTGCTCACGGGAAATGGAGTGACTATACTGGAATAGGTAGTGAAAAGAGACAAGTTGCCTACAATAAATTAAAAGAAATTGCTAAAAATAATAATATAGAGGTAATGGATTATTCAAGTAAAGAATATGAAGACTATTATATGTATGATGCGATGCATCTAGGTTGGAGAGGATGGATTGATTTTGAAAGAGATCTTTACAAACTTAAAAAGTAAATTAAGCTATAAACAAAAATTAACACTATGGGTATTATTCTTTTATATAGTAATAATGGGAATAATAATATATTGTTTTTTAACGGATTTTTCAAATGTCCAAGAGTATGTATATAGTGAATTTTAGTATTTAGAAACGGATTACTGTGTAGTAATTCGTTTCTTTTTAATATATTATTTAGATATAAACATTATGCTAATGTGTAAATTATCTACAAAAATAAATTTTCAGAAAAATCACAGAAAATTACAATCAATTAATTGATTTTATAAGAGAAATATTGTAAAATTATAGCTATAACAATAATTTTAAAGGAAAATATAATGAAAAGAGATGCGTATTTTTATTTAGAAATGAAGGAACATGAATTAAAAGTTCCTTATACTGGAAAAAATCGTCGTATTAGAGTACTTTTACCAAAAGGTTATGCTCAAGATGAACATAGACACTATCCAGTAGTATATATGAACGATGGACAAAATGTTTTTTATAGTGGAGAATCTTTTAGTGGACATTCTTGGAAAGTGATACCAGCAATAAAAAGAAATCCAGATATGCCAAGGATGATAATAGTTGGAATTGATAATGATAATGAAGGGAGAATGAATGAATATGCCCCTTGGAAGTTTTCAAGTTTACCAATATTAAATTTCGGTTTGACTTTAGGTGGATTGGGGTCAGAATATGCTGACTTTTTTGTAAATGTAGTTAAACCGTTTATAGATAGTACATATCGTACAAAACCACAACGTGAATATACGGCGATGATTGGTAGTTCTTTAGGTGCTAATATATCGCAATATATTGGTTTAGAACATAAAGATGTTGTGGGATGTTTAGGAGTTTTCTCATCTGCAAATTGGTTAAATAAACCTGAGTTTGACAGATATATTTCAAAACATAAAGTTTCTGAGCAAAGAGTATATATTGAAGTTGGAACAAATGAAGGTGATGATACAGATAAACAATTAGCAAATGGTAACTTAAAACAATTATATATTGATGCAAGTTTAGACTATTATCGTCAGTTAATTGATGCTGGATTATCAACAAGTGAAATTAAGTTAAATGTTGTAGCTAATGGAGAACACAGTGAAGAGTGTTGGGCTAAATATTTACCAGAATGTTTAAGATTTATAAGTGAAAATTGGTAAAAATATTTTTTAGAAAATGGAGGTTTTTAGTTTGAATATAGAAAATTTAAGTCATTATAGTGGAAATTTAGGAAGAGAGATGGTTCTTAATAGGTATGGACATGCGGGATTACCGATTGTTGTGTTTCCATCATCGGGTGGGACACACAATGAGTATTATGATTTTGGTATGATTCATGCTTGTGAAAGATTCATCAATGAAGGAAAAGTACAATTTTTTACTTTATCAAGTGTTGATAGTGAATCGTGGTTATGCGACTGGAAAAATGGGCATGATAGAGCATTAGCTCATACACAGTATGAAAAATATGTCATTGAAGAAGCCATTCCGTTTATTAAACATAAAACAGGATGGTTTGGACAAATGATGGCTACTGGATGTAGCATGGGAGGATACCACTCGTTTAATATTTTCCTACAACATCCAGATGTATTTGGAAAAGTAATTTCACTTAGTGGAGTTTATGATGCTAGATTTTTCGTAGGTGAATATGGAAATGATGAGTTAATATATAGAAATTCACCTAGTGATAATATTTGGAATCAAAATGATGGGTGGTTTATTGATCACTATAGAAACGCTGATATTATTGTATGTACAGGGTTAGGTCCATGGGAACAAGATGGATTACCATCATTTTATAGTTTGAAAAGAGCATTTGAAGAAAAGAATATTCCAGCATGGTTTGATGTATGGGGCGAAGATGTTGCACATGATTGGCCTTGGTGGAGAATACAAATGCCATACTTTTTAGATAAGTTAAATTTATAATAAAGTTAAGAGGAGACAAAGATTTATGAATTACATAGTTATATCACCATATTACCCACACAATTTTCAAAAATTTTCTATTGAGTTAAAAAATCAAGGTATTAATGTACTTGGAATTGGAGAAGAACCATATGAACAACTTGATCAAAGACTTAAAGAAGCTTTAACTGAGTATTTTAGAGTTAATAGTCTTGATGATGTTGATGAAGTAAAACGTGCTGTTGCATTCTTATATCACAAACATGGGCACATTGATAGAATAGAATCACAAAATGAGCACTGGATGGAACTAGATGCTGCACTTCGCACACAATTTAATGTGTTTGGTTTAAAAGAACACGATCTTAAGAAAACAAAGCACAAATCAGAGATGAAAAAATACTTCGAAAAAGCTGGGGTTCCTGTAGTACCAGGTTTCTTAGTGAAAAAAGAAGGAGACATCGAAAAAGGTGTTAAAAAATTAAAATTACCATTAATAGCCAAGCCTGATAATGGTGTAGGAGCGTCAGCAACTTATAAACTTAAAGATAAGAAAGATGTAGAAAATTTCAAAAAAGAATGGGATGGAACTACACATTATTTCTTAGAGCCTTTTGTAGATAACTCTGATATCGTGACTTTTGATGGATTAGTAGATGCTAAGGGGAATATTGTTTTCTATACTAGTATCGTTTATTACCATACTCCATTAGATTTATTAAATAATAATACTCTTGATTGGGTTTATTATATCGATAAGGATTTAGATCCAAAATTAGTAGAATATGGTAAAAATGCAGTAAAAGCATTTGGTATGAAAGAGAGATTTTTCCATATTGAATTTTTCAAAACTAAAGATGATTATATAGCGATCGAGTATAATAACCGTCCAGCTGGAGCTTTTGCAGTAGATGTGTATAACTTTGCTCATTCAACAGATTATTTCAGAGTATATGCTGAAGTTGCTAATGGAACATTCAATGGATTAAGTGTGGATGAAAAATACGGATTAGCTTCAACTCGCCGTGATTATAAAGACTATGTACATTCAGATGAAGAAATCAGAAATAAATATCAAGATAAATTAAAAGCTGTATTAAGAATGCCTGAAGCTTTCGCTGAATTACAAGGTAATACAATGTATGTTCTTGTTGCTGATACTCTTGAAGAAATGAAAGAGATGGAAAGATTCGTAGGAAAATTAAAATAATTTTATAAGAGAAATATGATACTAATGTTAAACAGTTAGTATCATATTTCTTTTAATTTTATATTTTGAGGAATAATATGTAATAACTTTTGACTCCTTTTGACAACGTGTACATTTCTTGAATTACCAAAAGAAGTGTGTTAAGATTTAGATGAAAATCATAAAAAGGAGATTAGCATGAAAATATCTAGAGAACATTTAGAATTACTAGCGGGAAATTTTCAGAGTATAGATGAAACAACTAAGGAAATAATTAATTTAGAGGCTATATTAACACTTCCTAAAGGGACAGAACATTTTTTAAGTGATATTCATGGTGAATATGAAGCCTTCGATCATATTTTAAGAAATGGTTCAGGTATAATTAAAGAAAAGCTTAAAGAGGTATTCGGTAACAGACTTCCTAGGAAAGATTTAAATCTTCTAGCTACTATTATATATTATCCAGAAGAAAAACTAAATTTTATAAGAAAAGAATATGATATATGTGATTATAAAGAATTTCAAAAGATAATACTTCTTCGATTATTAGAAGTAACGCAAGTAGCAGCAAGGAAGTACACTAGATCTAAAGTTAGAAAAATTTTACCAAAAGATTTTAAATATATTATTGATGAATTGCTTTATAAAATGCAAAGTAGTGATAAAAATGACTATTATGATAAAATTCTTGAGAATATTATTGAATTAGGTGCTGGTGACAAGTTTATCATTGAATTATCATTAAGTATTCACAAGTTAACAATTGATCACTTGCATATAGTTGGGGATATTTATGATAGAGGACCTTTCCCGGATAAAATAATGGATAGACTACTAGATTATCATTCTGTTGATATTCAATGGGGAAATCACGATATGTTATGGATTGGTGCTTATTTAGGAGATAGAATTTCATTAGCGAATGTAATCAGAATATGTGCAAGATATGATAACTTAGATATTATAGAAGATAGATATGGAATTCCTATTCGAAATTTACTAAACTTTAGTGAAAAGTATTATAAAGATGATGATTGTAAAGAGTTTTTACCAAAATTATCTAAAGATGACGAGTTAAAATATAGTGAACATGAAATTATGCAAATAGCTAGAATGCATAAGGCTATGGCAATAATTCAATTCAAATTAGAAAAACAGATTATTGATAAACATCCAGAGTTTGATTTAGAGTCGCGTGCACTATTGGATAAAATTGACTTTGAAAAAGAAACTGTAAAAATTTATGGTAAAGAATATCCATTAACTTCATGCAATTTCCCAACGGTTGATAAAGAAAATCCATACTTATTAACCGATGAAGAAGAAAAAATTATAAATAAATTAAAAGAATCATTTATAGCAAGTGAAAAGTTAAAAAAACATGTAGAATTATTTATTAACAAGGGTGGCATGTATTGTTGTTATAATGGGAATCTACTTCTTCATGGGTGTATGCCAGTAGATGAGAATGGAAACTTCCAGGAATTCTCTTATGGAGGTAAGAAATACTCTGGTAAAAACCTATTGGACTTTTTTGATAAAAAAATTCGTAGTATATTTTATTGTGGTTGTAGAGAAGATAATGGGTTGTTCTTTTACTTATGGCAAGGTCGCTATTCTCCGTTATTTGGTAAATGTGACATGACAACGTTCGAAAGATACTTTATAGAGGATAAATCTACTCATGAAGAAGTAAAAAATGCTTATTATGAACTAAGAGATAATGAAGAGTTTTGTATTAAGTTATTAAATGAGTTTGGCTTAACTAGTGAGGGACATATTATAAATGGGCATACTCCTGTTAAGGAAACAAAAGGAGAAAATCCGATTAAAGCCAATGGTAGAACGATTGTTATTGATGGTGGAATGTCTAGAGCATATCATAAAACGACAGGACATGGTGGTTATACTTTAACTTACAATTCTTATGGGTTACAGATAATGAGTCATGATATTTTCCAAAGTAAAGAAGAAGCAATCAAAAATGAGACGGATATTATTTCAACTAAGAGAGTTGTAGATAAATTATGTAGAAAAAAAGTAGCGGACACAGATAGCGGAGCAAGAATACAAAAACAAATTGAATTATTAAAAATTTTATTAGAAGAATATCGCCAAGGGGCAATTTGTGAAAGATATTAGGTAATATAAATCGATATTCTGAGTTTCTTTGTATTGAAGGGGGAGAGATGATGAAGATTTTATTAAGTATACTAGAAATTTTAATGATATTAGGGATAATTACAAACTATAAATTATTGAAAAAAAGAAAAGAAAAAAAGAAGAATGATTAATTAGTCATTTGTTTATCAAACTGATAGATATGAAAAGATACTTGCTTGTATAATAAAAGAAAGAAGGAGGTTTCAAGCCTCTTCTTTCTTTATATAAAGTATTAATGTAATGAATATTATTCTTATAAAAGTATAATATATACAATATTTAAGAGAATTTTTAGAAAAATTAAAATTTTTATTGACAATTGTAAAAAAGTATAATATACTAATAAACAGTTAATTGAATATGTACCTCACAAAGTAAGTGAGGTAGAGGTTGCGATTTTTATCAGTAGGGTAATTGAAAGTATAGGACTTGATGATATTACTTGAAAGGAAACATCGCCGAAATGATATTAATCCTATGTTAATATTGTTGGGCCTATATTGAACTAAGTATAGGACTGTCATAGTCGTGAGGCTATGTTGCGCTACTAATATCTTGTTTTGGAGAGATAATGTGAAGTATAACTCCGTGCAAATATGGTAGGAGGTTATGCTTTTTTATTTTATCAAGGAGGTTTTTATTATGACAAACAACAGCAATAACAATAATGCAACAGAAGTAAAAAGAAATTTACGATCACGTCATATTAGTATGATTGCTATCGGAGGATGTATCGGTAGTGGATTATTCATGACAAGTGGTCAAGCAATTCAAAGTGCGGGACCTGGGGGAGCTATTGTAGCTTACCTGTGTATCGGACTTATGGTATATTTCTTAATGACATCATTAGGGGAAATGGCAACATATCTTCCTACATCAGGGTCATTTAGTACATATGCTACACGTTATGTGGATCCTTCATTAGGATTTGCTTTAGGATGGAACTATTGGTTTAACTGGGTAATTACAGTAGCAGCTGACGTAGAATTATCTGCATTAGCAATCAGTTATTGGGAGCCTATGCGAGTACTTCCTCACTGGGCTTGGAGCTTATTATTCCTAGTTATTATTATCGCTTTAAACTCACTTAGTGTTAAAGTATATGGTGAAAGTGAATATTGGTTTGCACTTATTAAAGTAGTAGTAGTAATCATCTTCTTAGTAGTAGGATGTTTAACTATTTTTGGTATTTTAGGTGGAGAATACATTGGATTCAAAAACTTAACAATTGGTGATGCGCCATTCGTTGGAGAAGATTCTTCATTATCAGGACAAATCCTTGCAACTCTAGGAGTATTCTTAATTGCTGGATATTCATTCCAAGGTACTGAGTTAATCGGTATTACTGCTGGTGAAAGTGAAAACCCAGAGAAAAGTATTCCAAAAGCTGTAAAACAAGTATTTTGGAGAATTTTAATCTTCTACGTACTAGCTATCTTAGTAATCGGATTATTAATTCCTTATACTTCACCAGATTTATTAGGTGCTGCAAGTGCTGAAGAAATTGCTAAATCACCATTTACAATTGTCTTCAAAAATGCAGGATTCGCATTAGCAGCAAGTGTGATGAACGCAGTTATCCTTACATCGATCTTATCAGCTGGTAACTCAGGTATGTATGCATCTACAAGAATGCTTTATGCGATGAGTAAAGAAAAACTTGCATATCCAATTTTTGGACGTGTTACAAAATATGGAACACCTGTTATTTCATTAATCGCAACAGCTGTAGTGGTATTCTTAATCTTCTTAATCCAACTTACAAGTGCTAATGCTTATACTTATATCGTAGCAGCGAGTGGATTAACTGGATTTATCGCATGGTTAGGTATTGCATTAAGTCACTATAGATTCAGAAGAGCATTTATCGCTCAAGGTAAAGATTTAAATGAACTTAAATATAGAGCAAAATGGTTCCCAGTAGGTCCAATTATCGCTTTAGTATTATGTATCATCGTTATTATTGGTCAAGATACAGAGCTTATTACTAAAGGTGTTGTTAACTGGAGTGGAATGCTAACTACATATATGGGAGTTCCGATTTTCCTATTCTTCTATCTATACCACAAAATTAGATATAAAACAAAACTAATACCATTAGATAAAGTTGATTTATCTCAAGACGTAGATGTAAAATAATAAAAAAATTCAATCCTAGTTCGAATTCGAGCTAGGATTTTTTTGGGAGTGACTCAAAATCGTATTTCGGAGAAGTACGATTTTGTAGAGTCACCCCCGCACAGTTTATTAGATATCTAAAAAGCTTTAATAAAGCGAATTTAGATATCAATAAACCACTGCGTCTATGAGTTCTCAAATGTACTTTGTTACATTTTAGGGGCTTTTTGTCAGCTTCATTTTGATAAGCCTATAAATAGATCCAGAAAGTAGCTTAAATTTTAATTTTATATATAGTGAAGATTTGATATAAATACTTAAAATTTGAAATATTATAGTTGAATTAAAGGAAATTTTTTCAATTTTATGGTAAAATGAAGGGTAGATTAAATTACGAAAGAGGAGGAATTTCTGTGAATCTTGAATACCCATATAATTATGAAAATGTTGAAGATATGGCGAGTAAATATTTACCAGAAGAGCAAATAAAAACAATAAGAAAAGCTTATGAGTTTGCAAAAGTTGCTCACGAAGGACAATTTAGAAAATCAGGGGAACCATATATATTACACCCAGTTCAAGTTGCAGGAATTTTAACTGAGCTTAAATTAGATTATGCAACGATTTGTGCTGGTTTCTTGCATGATGTTGTAGAAGATACTAAATATACATTTGATGATATTAAAGAAACTTTCGGTGAAGATATAGCAGTAATAGTTGATGGAGTTACAAAGTTAGATAAAGTAAAATTCCGTTCTAAAAAGCAATCACAAGCAGAAAATCATAGAAAACTTTTTGTGTCTATAGCGAAGGACTTACGTGTTATTTTCGTTAAACTTGCGGATAGACTTCATAATATGAGAACTATGAAGTATATGCGAGAGGAAAAACAACGTGAAATTTCTAGTGAAACACTTGAAATTTATGCGCCTTTAGCTCATAGATTAGGGATAAGTTCTGTTAAATGGGAACTGGAAGATACATCGCTTAGATACTTACATCCATCTCAATATTTCTCTATAGTAGGAATGATGAAACAGAAAAGAAGTGCAAGAGAAGAGAGTATAAAAGATGCATGCTCAAGTATAACATCAATTTTAGCTGATAATAATATTGAAGCACAGGTAACAGGTAGACCAAAACATATTTATAGTATTTATAAAAAAATGGTTAAGCAAAATAAAACTTTTGACCAGATTTATGATTTGTTAGCTGTGCGTGTTTTAGTAGATAGTGTAGCTGATTGTTATGCAACCTTAGGACTTGTAAATAATCTCTGGGTTCCAATTCCTGGAAGAATTAAAGATTATATCGCAATGCCAAAACCGAATATGTATCAGTCACTTCACACAACAGTAATTGCACCGGACGGGCAAACTTTAGAAGTTCAAATTAGAACTTATGAAATGCATGAAATTGCCGAAAAAGGGATTGCCGCTCACTGGGCTTATAAAGAAGGTAAGAAGGTTAATAAAAATAATAATTTCTATGAAAAATTAAATTGGTTCCAAAAAATTGCGGAAAATGATGAAACTGAAGCGACTGCTGAAAGTTTTATGGAATCATTGAAAGTAGACCTATTAAGTGATAAAATCTATGTGTTTACACCTAATAGTGATATTATAGAACTACCAAAAGGATCATGTATTGTTGACTTTGCATATGCGATTCATTCAGAAGTTGGTAATAAGATGGTAGGGGCTACTGTAAATGACAAGATAGAACCATTCGATTATGTGTTATCAACTGGTGAAATTTGTGATATTCGTACTAGTAAAAACTCTACAGGGCCAAAACGCTCATGGCTAGAGATAGCTACATCATCTCAAACTAAATCAAAAATTAAAGCATTCTTCAAAAAAGCAGCGCGTGAAGAAAATCTAGTTAAAGGTGAAATCTTGTTAAAAGATGAAATTAAAGCTAATAACTTTGATATTGATGAAGTTCTTACAGAAGAAAATATTGCTATTGCTTTAAATAAATATAAATTTGCTAATCTTGAAGAAATGTATGTTGCCATAGGATATGGTGGAATCACAGCGAATAAAGTTTTTGCAAGATTAACTGAAAAAATTAGAAAAGAAAAGATGACTCAAGCAAAAATTGAGAAACTTTTCAATGCAGAAGAAACTAAAAAAATTGTTACTGAAACAGGGGTTTATGTAAAAGGAGTAGACAATATTCTTGTGAGATTATCTAAGTGTTGTCAACCAATTCCTGGAGATGAAATAGTAGGTTTTATTACAAAAGGTAGAGGGGTTACTGTACATCGACATAATTGTCCAAACTTAAGTGAAGAAGATCATGCAAGATTATTGGACGTTGAATGGGTAGAAAGCTTAAATGCACGTCGTTATAGTGTAACATTGCAAATCCATGCGTTCGATAGAGAATTATTATTACAAAATGTTCTATTGACATTAAGTGAAAGTAGAGTTGAGATTAAAAAACTTAATTCTGAATCTAAAGCTGATAAAACATGTGTCATCACAATTGGAATATATGTTAAAAATGTTAGTGAATGTGATTACATGATTAAAAAATTACGACAAATCCAAGACGTATATAGCGTAGAAAGAATAGTTAAATAGGTGGATATATGAAAATTATATTACAAAAAGTTAAAAAAGCTAGTGTAAGTGTTGACAATAAGGTCGTGGGGTGTATTGATAAAGGATACTGTCTTTTAGTAGGTGTTCATAAAGAATCTACAGAGGAAGATGCGAAATACTTGGCAAAAAAGATAGCACAAGCTCGCTTATTTGAAGATGAAAATGATAAAATCAACCTGAGTCTGAAAGATGTAGGAGGAAGTATCTTATCAGTTTCACAATTTACTTTATACGCTGATACGAAAAAAGGTAATAGACCTAGTTTTACAAGTGCTGCGGGAGCAGAAAAAGCAAATGAATTATACGAAAAATTTAATAAATTTTTAAGAGAAGAAGGAGTAACGGTAGAAACAGGAATTTTTCAAACCATGATGGAAGTAAATATTGTTAATGATGGTCCTGTAACTATTGTTTACGAAAAACTAACAACAGGAAAATAAAATGAGAATAAAAAGAAGAAACAAGAATGGAGTATTATTTCTAATATCTATACTGTTATTAGTGCTAATTATTGGAGGAGTAGTTACTTATATAGGGGAGAAGATGAATTTAGCATCTAATTCTGAAAATAATATCACCATTTCGAAAGAAATAGAGCTTAGAACTGGACCAGACGATACCTATCCAACTCTAAAAAAAGTGACTGCAGGAGATAATGTAGAAATGCTAAGCAAATCTGATTCTTGGTATGAAGTGAAAACAAAAGATAGTTTTGTTGGTTGGATACCAGGATGGAGTATTTTAGGTACTGGGCAAAAAAGTCCTGAGGACCAAAATAAAGAAAAGTTAGCCTCTTATTCAATATTATTAAATCCAATTATAAAACAAGATGATAGTTCTGATTATAAAGGAGTATCTTCTAAGTCTTATAATTTAAAAATAGCTAAACAATTAAAAGAGATATTAGAAAAAGATGGTATAAAAGCAATTTTAACGAGGGATAATGATGAAACTTATCCTACAAAAGAAGAAATCACAAAACTTGCTGCAGAGAATTCTGTAGAATTGCTAGTTGATATTGACACTACTAATGATAGTAATAAAGATGTCTTTGGAGTAAAAGTTTATTACGGAACACAGGAGTCTTCAATTGTAGCAAGAAGTATCGAGAAAAATCTTTCTGAACACTATATTTCAAAGATATCTTCATCTGAGAAACAAGCTAACTTCTCACAATTGAGTGATAAATTACCACAGGTGAAGTTGATCACAGCTAATATTGGAAATAAAATAGATGTTGATTTATTAAATAATGAGATAGCTAGTAAGCAATTCATTGAATCTCTAAGAGATGGTGTCGAAGGTTATCTATATTATCTAATAAATATTGATAATTATAACGCAAAACGAAAAGAACAATTACTTAACTTGCCTCAAAAAGGACTTTCTGTGCCTATGTATTATATGAAACAGGATGCATATAAAAATATAGCATATGGACTAGACGGGAAGAAAACAATTGAAGAAAATGGTGATGCAATTATTTCGCTTGCTATGATCGCAAAATATATTGGTAAAGATGAAGCAACTGTAGAAGAACTTGCTTCTTGGGCAGGTAATAAGTATTACATTAGAAACCAAGGAACTCAACCTACGATTATTACGGCTTTTGCTGAGAAATATAATCTAAAAGTTGAACGAATTGAAACTGATAAACTAGTAGAAAACTTAGAAGATGCACTGAGAGATAATAAACCTATACTTGTTAGGTTAAAATCTGGAGTATTCGGTGATAAAGTAACTTATAAAGTTATTCGTGGATTTGAAGATGATAAATTCTATATAAATGATCCGAACGATGATGATGTTAAACTTACAAGTTATAATGGTTTCACAGAAAATGATATAAAAAACAACCTTGCTCAGGCTTGGGTGTTTAGTAAATAGGAGAAAAGATTAATCTAGAAAAATTCTAGGTTAATCTTTTTTTATTGAAATAATTAAATTAGTTATTGACTAAAAATGGAAAATAAAATATAATAGTTAACATGGTTAACTAATTAGTTAACTTTATTAACTAATTTATAAAATAAAGGAGGTAGAAGATGAGTAAAAGTGAAATTTCGTATCATAAAGCAATTGATATGATGGAAGAATTTAGATTAATTATGAAGAGAATTCATAAAAAAAATAATGCTCCTATTAGAAAACCGGAATTTCAAGCGATGTTATTTTTATCTTGTAAAGAAAAAATTACAATGCAGGAGCTAGGCGAAGAACTTCATGTAACAAAACCTCGAGTTACAGCACTTGTTGGTGAGTTACTTGAAAAAGATTTTGTAGTCCAAAGTATCGACGAAAAGGATAAAAGAAAAAAATATCTTAGTTTATCTGAAAAAGGAATCGAATGTATAGAATTACATAGGAAAGCCTATGAAGAATGGTTTAAGTCTATGTGGGATAAATTCGATACTAAAGAAAAAGAAGCTTTTAATATATTATTAACAAAAACAAATCTAGTATTAAGAGAAGAACTACAGGATAAGGAGGATAACAATGAAACTAATTAAATATTTAAAAGGTTTCTTGGTACCTATGATATTTTTAGTTGCGATATTAGGAGTTCGTGTAGTTGCAGAGCTAGCACTTCCAACTTACACAAGTAATATTGTAGATAAAGGTATCCAACAAAGTGGTATCCAAGATGCTGTGCCGGAAAAAATAAGTGAAAAGTCATTCAGAGAATTACAATTATTTATGACTGATGATGAAATTAAAAAAGTCACAGCTAAATATACGAAAGATGGAGATGTTTATAAACTAGATAACATTAATGATCAAGAACGTAGCGAACTAAATGATATTTTTAAAAATGCTATGACTGTTGTATCTGGAGCAAAATCTGAGAACTTAGATCTAGATAAGGTTGCAGAAGGTGTTAAACTGGGACTAGTCAAGAAAGACAGCTTAATTGAGCAAAAGAATAAGTCAATTAGTGACTTAGGAAATTCAGCTGATATGATAACAAAACAAGCTGGAATTCGTTATGTTAAAGAAGAGTATAGAAATAATGTTGGTATTGATACTAACGAAATTAGAAAGAATTATCTAAAAGAAGTTGGAATCATGATGATAATCGTAACATTTATTTCAGGTATTGGAAGTGTTATTTCGAACTTTATAGCTAGTAGAATTTCTTCGAAAATAGCATATAACCTACGAGAAAAACTTTATAACAAAGTATTATCATTTTCTAAACAAGACATTGATAAATTTTCTACAGCTTCATTAATTACAAGAAGTACAAACGATATTCAACAAATACAAAATGCTTTAAATATGATGTTATTTATCGCAATCTATGCACCGATGATGGCAGTGTATGGAGTTTACAAAGTTACTCAAACTGATACTGGTATGACATGGATAATTGCATTAGGTGTAGGTATCTTAGGTTTAACATTAGGAATAATTTCATTCTTAGTAATGCCGAAATTCAAAATTATGCAAAAGTTAATAGATAGAGTGAACTTGGTTACTCGTGAAGCATTAACTGGTATTTCTGTAATTCGTGTTTTTGGTCGTGAAAAATATGAAGAAGAAAGATTCGATAAAGAAAATACAGTTTTAAAAAATGAACAACTTTTTATCAATAGAACTTTATCAGCACTTATGCCGATGATTATGTTAATTATGAATGGTATTGCACTATTAATAATCTGGGTTGGTGGAAAAAATATAGATGCTGGTAGTATTCAAGTTGGTGATATGATGGCGTTTATAACATATACAATGCAGATAGTTATGTCATTCTTATTCTTCACATTCTTAATGATGCAACTACCGCGTGCTGAAGTTGCAGCTGGTCGTATTAATGAAGTTCTGGAAACAGAGGTTACTGTAGTAGATAGTGAGAATATTGATGATAGTAAACTTCAAGATGTAAAAGGTACTCTTAAATTTGATAATGTCAGCTTTACGTTTGATGGAGCAGATAGTCCAGTGCTTAGTAATATTAGTTTTGAAGCTGAAGCAGGAAAAACTACTGCAATTATAGGAAGTACAGGTAGTGGTAAATCTACATTACTTCACTTAATTCCAAGATACTTTGATGCTAGTGAAGGTGAAATCTCAATTGATGGAGTTAATATTCGAGATATAAGCTTAAATAAATTAAGAGACATTTTAGGATTTGTTCCTCAAAAAGGTGTTTTATTCAGTGGTAACATTGAATCAAATATTAAATTTGCAGATGAAAATATTACTGATGAACAGATGAAAAAAGCCGCTGAAATTGCTCAAGCAATAGAGTTTATTAATGAAAAAGAAGATAAATTTAATAGTGAGATTTCACAAGGGGGATCTAACGTTTCAGGTGGACAAAAACAACGTCTTTCAATTGCTCGTGCCTTGGCGAAAAATCCTAAGATACTTCTTTTCGATGATAGTTTTTCAGCATTAGACTATAAAACAGATGTTAAATTAAGAAAAACTTTAAGAGAAGAAATGTCCGGGGTAACTACTATTATAGTTGCTCAGCGTATAGCAACAATTTTAAATGCAGATAAAATTATCGTAATGAATGAAGGTAAGATAGTAGGAGTTGGAAAACACCAAGAGCTTCTTGAAACTTGCCCAACATATTTAGAAATTGCAGAAAGTCAACTTAGCGAAGAAGAATTACAAAAAGGAGGTAAACATCATGGCTAAAGATCAAAAAATAGAAAAAGCTAATAATTTTTCTGGAACGTTAAAAAGAATTATCAAATTGATGTTTACACAGTATAAACTCTCAAGCATATTGATTGTATTCTTTGCATTAGCAAGTACTGTTTTTGGTATAGTAGGGCCTAAAATCATGGGACAGGCAACTACAGAATTATTCGAAGGGTTAGTAGCCAAAATTAGTAATGAAGGTAGTATAAATTTTGAAAAAATCGCAGGAATTTTACTTACTGTATTAGGTTTATACATACTGTCATCACTGTTTATGTTTATTCAAGGATGGTTAATGAGTAATATTTCTCAAAAAATGACATATGATATTCGTAAAGAAATTAGTAAAAAAATAAATACTTTACCTGTTGGTTATTTTGAACAACGTACAGTAGGTGAAACTCTATCTCGAGTAACTAATGATGTAGATACGTTAGGGCAATCTCTAAACCAAAGTTTCACACAGATGATTTCAAATACAGCAATGGTACTTGGAGTACTAGTAATGATGTTTACAATAAGTCCTCTAATGACACTAATAGCGTTAGCTTTAATTCCTGTTTCAGGAATACTTTTAGGTGCTATAACAAAATGGAGTCAAAAATATTTCAGAAGCCAACAAAAAATGCTTTCTGATGTGAATGGGCAAGTAGAAGAAAGTTTCTCAGGTCAGAATATTATTGCAGCATTCAACTATAAAGAAAAAAGTGTAAAAGAGTTCAATGATAAAAATAAACAATTATATACATCATCATGGAAAGCAAACTTCTTCTCAGGATTAATGTTCCCAGTGATTAACTTTGTAGGAAACCTTGGTTATGTAGGTATTGTTTTCTCAGGTGGATTATTAGTTTCTAAAGGAACTATTGGGGTAGGGGATATTCAAGCTTTTATCCAATATATTAGAAACTTTACTCAACCAATAGGTCAAATAGCTCAGTCTATGTCAGAAATTCAAAAAATGGCAGCAGCTGGTGAAAGAGTATTTGAGTTCTTAGATGCTAAAGATGAAGAAAATGCAGAAGTTATTGAAACAGTTACTAATAAAGAAGGTAATGTAGTATTCGATAAAGTAAAATTTGGATATGTAGAAGATCAAATAATTATTAAAAACTTTACTAGTGATGTTGAAAAAGGAGAGATGGTTGCTATCGTTGGTCCTACAGGTGCAGGTAAAACAACAATGATTAAACTTCTTATGAGATTCTATGATATTAACGGTGGAAATATTTATATTGATGGAAAAGATATTTCTAAATTAGATAGATCTGAATTGCGTTCTTACTTCACAATGGTTCTACAAGACACATGGTTATTTAAAGGAACGATAATGGAGAATCTTCGTTATGGTCGTTTAGATGCTACAGATGAAGAAGTAATAGAAGCGGCTAAAGCAGCTCATATTCACCACTTTATTAAAACATTACCAGGTGGTTATGACATGGAATTAAATGAAGATGCTTCAAATATTTCACAAGGTCAAAAGCAATTATTAACAATTGCTCGTGCAATACTTGCTGATAAACCAATATTAATTCTTGATGAGGCAACTTCAAGTGTAGATACACGTACAGAAGTATTAATTCAAAAAGCAATGAATAAACTTATGGAAGGACGTACTACATTCGTTATCGCTCACCGATTATCAACAATTAGAAATGCAGATAAAATATTAGTATTAAAAGATGGAGATATCATAGAACAAGGAAATCATGATGAATTATTAGAACAAAAAGGTTTCTATTCAGAATTATATCAAAGTCAATTTGCAGAATAAAACTAAAGACATTTAGAGATTTTTCTCTAGATGTCTTTTGATTTTATTTCTTTGACAATATATAATTAATGAAGTATAATTATCTCATATTCGAGATAATTTCCAAGAAGAAATGTTTATAATAAAAACAGGAAAAACACTATGAATAATGAATTTAAAGCAGTCATTGGTATTATGAGAGCAAGTAATTTATTAGTGGATGATTTGAAGAAAACTTTGAAGAATTATCCAATTAATGCGACTGAATTTTCTGTTATGGAATTTTTATATAGTAAAGGAGAAAAGAGTATTCAAGAGATTCGAGATAGAATATTACTTGCTAGTGGTAGTGCAACTTATGTTGTTGATAATCTTGAAAAAAAAGGTTATATCACGAGAAATGTTAGTCAAAAAGATAAAAGAGTAACTTATATAAGATTGACTGAAGAAGGAATGAAATTAATGGATGAAATTTTTCCTATTCATAAAAAAAATACTAAGAGAGTTTTTGAAAAAATAAATGACAAAGAGTTAGTAATATTAAAAGAAATCTTAAAAAAAATAAACTAGAGGCTTATGCCTTTTTTAATAAATCAATATCTTGAAATTGAGATAATATAGGAGGACATAAAATGATAGAGTTAGGAATTAGTACATTTGGTGAAACAACTGAAATAGAAGGAACAGGAATAACGCCGAAACATGATGAACGTATTAGAAATATGATTGAAGAGATGAAACTTGCAGATGAAGTAGGCTTAGATCTTTATGCAATAGGCGAGCATCATAGAGAAGATTTTGCAGTATCAGCACCTGAGATATTATTAGCTGCAGGAGCCGCTGTTACGAAGAATATAAAATTAAGTTCTGCGGTGACAGTACTATCATCTTCGGATCCTGTAAGAGTTTATCAACAATATGCAACAATCGATGCAATTTCTAATGGTAGAGCTGAGGTTATGGTAGGTCGTGGTTCATTTACTGAATCATTCCCATTATTTGGCTATGATTTGGCAGACTATGAGGAATTGTTTGATGAAAAATTAGCGATGTTGGAGAAAATTAAAGCTAATGAAATGTTAACGTGGAAAGGAAAACATACTCAAAGCGTCAATAATAGAGGAGTATATCCAAGAAGTGTTCAGGAGGACTTCCCTATTTGGGTTGCGACAGGAGGAAATACAGAATCAACTATAAAAATAGCTCAAAAAGGGTTACCTATAGCATATGCGATAATTGGTGGACAGTATAAATCTTTTAAAGGTTTAATTGATTATTATAAGGCCATTGGGCGTAATGCAGGTCATAGTGAAGATCGTTTAAAAGTTGCTTCACATTCATGGGGATTCATAGCTGAAACAGATGAAGAAGCGATTAAGAAATACTTCCATCCAACCAAACAAGTTGTTGATGCAATTTCAAAAGATAGACCGTTTTGGAGACCTCTTACTTTCGAACAATATTTAAATAGTGTTGGTCCAGATGGCTCAATGTTAGTAGGGAGTCCTGAGACTGTAGCGAATAAACTTATTGATATGATAGAAACACTAGGATTAGATAGATTTATGCTACATCTTCCACTTGGATCTATGCCACATGAAGATATTATGAAAGCTATCAGACTTTTTGGTGAAGAAGTAGCTCCTCGAGTTCGAGAATATTTTAAAGATAAAAAATAAAATTTAAATTTACACATCAAATAAATCTATTTTTTCTAAAAAATCAATCTCTATGTTATAATGAGTAAGTAATATAAGAAATGGAGCGGATATATGATTTTAGAAAAGTATAAGTATCTACTATTTGATTTAGATGATACCTTATTAGATTTTGGTAAGGCACAGGTGTTAGCTTTTAAAAAATTATTAAAAGATGAGAATATTGAATATAATGATGAGCTATTTGAAAAATATGAAACGATAAATAAATCTCTATGGAGAAGTTTTGAACGTGGAGAAATTTCGAATAAAGAAGTTACGAGCGAAAGATTTATAAGATTTTTTGCACTGTTTGATAGAAAAGTAAATGGTATTGAGATAGATAAAAGATACAGAAGTTATCTTGCTGAAGGGAACCAACTTTTCGATGGAATAATTGAAATGTTAGAGAAACTAACATTAACTCATAAATTATATGTAGCTTCTAATGGAATAGGTGTCACTCAACATACAAGATTAAAAAATAATAATCTTAATAAATACTTTGAGAAGATTTTTATTTCTGAAGAAATCGGCAGTAAAAAGCCAGATAGAGAATTCTTTGATATTATCTTTAAAGAGATTGGTGTTGAAAATAAGAATGAAGTTTTAATGATAGGTGATACGCTAACATCAGATATACTAGGAGCTAATAATGTAGGGATTGATAGTTGCTTAGTAGATATTCATAAAATTTCTAATTCAGAGATAGTGCCTACGTATAAAATTGAAAAGACGGTTGATATCTTGGGTATTTAACAAAAAAAAACGAGGACGGCTTTACAAAAAGGATTATTATGTAATCATAATTGTGAGCCGTCACTCGTTTTTTATAAACTGTGATCGTTGTATTTAATATTTTCTAATGCGATGAAGCAATGTTCAATATTGTATTCTTCCTTAAGTACTATTTTAACATTTTCTACAATTTTATAATCGTGGCTAGTTTCATATTCATTTAGTAAAATATGCATTGCAGCATTGATTTCATTTGTATCTGTGTGCCAAATGTGAAATTCATGAATATCAGCAATACCTTCCACTTCTTTTATTTTATTGTAAATTTCTTCTGTATCTAGAGTAGTAGCTTCCATTAAAATAACAAATGATGATTTAGTAATTTTGTAACCACCTTTGAAAAGAATTATACTGATGATAATACTCATAATAACATCAACGATTTGATAGTTTGTAAAGTAAATAATAGTTGAAGAAATTATGATTCCGATTGAACTGATTAAATCGCCAAGGAAGTGCCATAAAGCACTTTGAATGTTAAGATTATCTTCTTCTTTTAAACTTTTTGTTAAAATTACAGTAACAACAATATTAAAAATCAATCCGATAGTTGATATTATAAGCATTGACTTGAAATCAATATCCTTAGGATTGAAGAATCTCATGAATCCTTCAAATATTAAATAAATCGAAATACCTATTAGCATTAGACCATTTATAAAAGCTGCCAGCACTTCTAATCTGACAAAACCAAAAGTATATTTTTTATTTGGTTTTTTTGAACTGAATAGTAAGGCAATTAGACTGAATCCTAATGCAATAACATCAGAGAACATATGGAAAGAATCTCCTAAAAGTGCTAATGAATTTGATAAAAGTCCTCCAATATATTCTAATAATGCAAAACCTATTGTTAAAATTAATGTTGTATAAAGTACTTTTTTTGAATATGCTTGAATCTTGTAATGTTTTTTATGATGAAAATTTGTTTGTATCATTATATTCTCCTTTTTTAAGAATAATGATATTATAAATCATGTTGGTTAACATTACAAAAATATTGCACTGATAACAATTATTAGTATTTGTATCATTAGGTTCTATTGCTTTTTTCATATTAGTTTGATAAAATTAAGAGGAATTTAGAAGAAAAAAGGTGGGAAAAATTATGCGTATTTTATGTATTGGGGATAGTAATACTTGGGGATATGTTCCAGGAGAAGATGGAGTAAGAACAGATAAACGTTGGACAAAATTATTAGAAAATCTTCGTCCTAATGACACAATAATAGAAGAAGGTCTTTGCGGTAGAACTGTAATTGCAAAAGACACAATCGTACCCGTTAGATGTGGTATTGATACACTTCCAATACTAATGTTAAGTCATGTGCCTGTAGATTTAGTAATTATAATGCTAGGTACAAATGATTTGAAAAAACAATTTAATCCGAGTGCCAAACTTATAGCAAAAGGGATAGAAGAATACATTAAATATATTAGAAATCCACATTTAATAGCGGGATATAAAATTCCAAAAATTCTTGTTGTATCACCCGCTCCATTACGTGATGAAATAGTGGATAGACATAGTTTATTTGGTGAATTTGATGAAAATAGTTTAAAACAATCAAAATTTTTAGCACAAACATTTAAAGAAGTTAGTGATAAGTACGAAGTTGACTTTTTAAATGCTGGGCGTGTAGCAGAAACTTCATTAGTGGATTGCATTCACCTAGATGATAAAAATCATGAAAAATTAGCGAAGTATATTGCTAGTAAAGTTGCAGAAGTCTTGGATTACGAGGAAGCAAGATAAGAAGAATCCGATGATAAACTTTCTAAATTTGGAAGTGTATCATCGGATTTATTTTTTATATTGTTTAAAAGATTGATAGCTTACAGCATAACTTATAATACAGAGTAGAATATATTTCCAATCAAATTCTAAAACAAAAAACAGATTGGCAAATAATAAATTAAATATTGTAAAATATACACCAATTATATACGTATTACCTGATTGCTTAGTCATTGTTCTATTAATAGTTTTTAAAGTTCTATAGTATATAATTACTATTATGATAAACATGATACTGATGGCCCAAAATATTTTTGTAGGCAAGTCAATTTTAAAATCACTTAGTACTAGAGTCAAAGCAGTTGTGTTAGTTATTATGAATAGGTGGCTAGTTAAGTGATAAAAGTTTATATCTCTAACATGAACACTTCTGGAGATAAAGCTTGGGAATAGTTGGCTTATAGTGAAAGTAAGAAGTATAAACCAGTAACTATAATCTATGAATATTAAGCCTAATAATAAAGAAAGCGTACGCCCAGTGTGAATATAACAAAATGGTTCTGTTAGTTTTTTTATCATAAGGTCTTTTTTATCTGTAAGAATATACTCGGTTATATGTTGAACACTTAATATTGCAGATAGTAGGATTAATGTTGCAAGTATATATTTAATATTTAAAGAGTTTCTCACTAGTAAATTCACTATAACAAGTATTTGTGAAATTAAAAAGAAGTAATTAATAAAGCTATCTTTTCCATATCTGTTTAGATGAACAACTTCTAACAGCCAACTATTAAAGAAAATAATAAAAAGTAGCATAAATTGAAAGAAGTTATATATTGATTTATCTGAAAATGAATACTCTACTGAGAGTTTACTTACTAATAAAGACAATGAAATTGTATAAAAAGAGGTCAGGATGGTCTCTTTTTTAAAAATAAAATTCAAGATAAAGCTTCCTCCTTACTACTTTAATTACTCTCATTTTGATAAAAAAATATTGAAGTTATCCGTAGCAGAGAGCTAGGAGGATAACTCCAACCTTCTAAACAAAATTGAAAGAAGTTATAATCATATTTTATCAAAAAAAGATTTAAATATCAATAAAAGGAGAAGCGACTCAAAGTATTAATTTGAATCACTTCTCTTATATTTCATTATTTTTTGAATTTTTTATGAATCTCTGTGTAGAAAATTAGACCAGCTAATGTTATAACTGCTCCACTAATCGCTAAAGTGAATTGTGTTATTAGAGCAGAAATAACGATGTAAAGCCCACCGATTATAGCAATTAAAGGAACTATTGGGTATAGTGGAACTTTATAAGGTCTTGGTAAATTCGGTTCTTTCTTTCTAAGAATGAATACTGCTAAAAATGTTGCAATAAAGAAAATCCAAATTGTAAATAAAAGGAAATCCGTTAGTGCATCAAATCCACCTGTAAACATCATTGCAATTGTTAAAATTAAAGTGGTCAGAGCACAGAAATACGGTATTGAAAACATATTTAGTTTTAACCAATATTTTCTTAATGGTATTTGATTTTTTAGTGCCATTGCGTAAGGTACACGAATCGCAGTCATTGTGAATCCATTCATTGTTCCGTAGACACTTACCATAATTCCTATAGTTATTATTTTCCCACCATTAGGTCCAAATAATTTAGTGGCAATATCATTAGGAACATTACCATTACCAGCAATTTGCTCCACAGGCATAGTCAATAGATATGCAATGTTTATAAGTAGGTAAACTGCAGTAATAACTAATAATCCGTATAAAATTGCACGTGGTAAATCTTTTTTTGGATTTTTCATTTCTCCAGCAATTGTTCCAACATTACTCCAACCATCATAGCCATACATTGCAGCTAGCATAGCGGCTCCAAGAGCTGCTAGCGAAGAAGTATTGATAGTTGAACCGACTGAACTACTTGGGATTAATTCAATAGTAGTCGGATTAGGTTGTAATAATCCAAATACAATAATCGCAAATATAGGAATAAGTTTACCAATTGTTGCAGCGGTTTGAATTTGGCCACTAGCTTTACTACCAAGTAAATTTAAACCAGTAACTGTAATTGCAGCGCATGCACTTATTAAGATTGAATATTTTTTATCAACTTGGAATAAATTTAAAAATTGTGTTGCAAAGATAGTAGCTGCAGCAGCAATACTCGCTGGATAATAAATCACAGCTTGAGCCCAACCTAATAAATATGAAAAAGTTTTACCATAGGCTCTTTCTACCCAAACTATCATTCCCCCGGTTTCAGGCATAGAGGCTGCTAGTTCTGCAGTTGTTAGTCCAGCACAAATACTGATAATTCCAGCAAGAAGCCAAGCTAGAAGACCTAAGCTAACGCTGCCTGTTGTTTTATATATGACAGCTGCTTTAAAGAATACACCTGATCCAATAACTACACCAACTACCGTTGAAAATGCACCAAAGAATCCTATATCTTTTTTTAATTTTGTCAAAATATACCTCCTAAAATAAAGAGTAAAATAAAAGTTACTTAAGTTTTGAATTTGCTATAAATATTTAATCAAGCTAACTAATTATATATCATTTTAATATGTATAACAATAGTTAAAAATAGAAATAAGGAAATAAAATTGATTAAGATTACCGTGAAAATAGGATTATTAAGATATATTAAGTTGAAATTTATAAAAATTTTTAGTATGAAAATTTAATAAAATTATTGTTAAAGATTTAACAAATTCATTGAAAATATGTTATAATAGGGAGTATCTGAATAAAAATACTAGATTATACTAGAAAGGAATTTAACATGACAGAAGAAATTAAAGTAGATGTACAAGATTTAAATGATCAAATGCTTGTTCGTCGTGAAAAGATGGAAGCTATGAGAGAAAGTGGTTTAGATCCATTTGGAACTAAATTCGAAAGAACTCACCTTTCAAATGAAATCGTAGCAGAATATGATAAATATAGTAAAGAAGAACTAGAAGAAAAAAATATTTCTGTAACAATCGCAGGACGTATTATGACAAAACGTGGTAAAGGTAAAGCAGGATTTGCTCACGTTCAAGACTTAGGTGGTCAAGTTCAAATTTACGTTCGTCAAGATAGAGTAGGAGATTCTTATGAATACTTCAAGACTCTTGACCTTGGTGATATTGTAGGTGTAACAGGAGTACTATTCAAAACTAACGTAGGTGAATTATCTGTTAAAGCTGATAAATTCGAAATTTTAACAAAAGCACTACGTCCACTACCTGACAAATTCCATGGTCTTAAAGATGTTGAAGAGCGTTACAGAAGAAGATACGTTGACTTAATTATGAATGAAGACAGTAAAGAAACATTTATTTTACGTTCAAAAATTATTCAAATTATGCGTAGTTATTTAAATGAACGTGGATACTTAGAAGTTGAAACTCCAATGATGCACTCAGTTGCTGGTGGAGCCGCAGCTCGTCCATTCGTAACACACCACAATGCGCTTGATATGCAATTATTCATGCGTATCGCTCTTGAATTACCATTAAAACGTTTAATCGTTGGTGGTTTAGAAAAAGTATATGAAATTGGTCGTGCATTCCGTAACGAAGGTGTATCAACAAGACACAACCCTGAGTTTACAATGATTGAGTTATATGAAGCATATGCTGACTATAATGATATTATGGACTTAACTGAGTCTATGATTGCATACATCTGTAATGAAATTCACGGTACTACAAAAATTATGTACGGTGAAGATGAGATTGATCTAACACCAAAATGGCGCCGTGTTCACATGGTAGATGCTATTAAAGAAGTAACAGGTGTTGATTTCTGGCCAGAAATGACAGATGAACAAGCTCATGCATTAGCAAAAGAGCACAATGTTCCAGTTAGAAAAGACATGAAAGTTGGACACATTATTAATGAATTCTTCGAAACATTTGTAGAAGAAACATTAGTTCAACCAACATTTGTTTACGGACACCCAGTTGAAGTGTCTCCGTTAGCTAAAACTAATGCTGAAGATACGAGATTTACTGATCGCTTTGAGCTATTTATCGTTAGACGTGAACATGCGAATGCTTTCAGTGAGTTAAACGATCCAATCGATCAAAAAGAAAGATTCTTATCTCAAATGGATGAAAAAGATGCTGGTAACGAAGAAGTTTATGAAATGGACGAAGACTTCGTAGAAGCGTTAGAATACGGTATGCCTCCAACAGGTGGATTAGGAATTGGAATTGATAGATTAGTTATGTTATTAACTAACTCAGCTTCAATCCGTGACGTATTACTGTTCCCATACATGAAACATAAGTAAATAAATGTTGATATATAAAGGTTTATGGGTTGTCGGTTTTAAAACATCCGCTTATTGAAAAAAAGGGCAAATATTTATAAAAATTAAAACTCCCTAAAATAATAGGAAGCTTTAATAGAAATTAAAGGGAGCTTAGTCTCCCTTTTTGTATATAAAAAGATATATAAGGAGTATCCAATGGCAAGCTTTTTTGATAAATTAAAAGAAAAATTTTCTGCTAAGGAAGAATTAAATGAAGAACTGATTTCACTTGATGAATATGAAGAATTCGTCGAGAGTCAGTTTGTAACTGAAAAATTTAAAAAAGGACTTAAGAAATCACGTGATAATTTCTCTAACGCTCTTAATAATTTAATTAGTTCATATAGAGAAATTAACGAGGAGTTTTTCGAAGATCTAGAAGAACTATTAATTCAATCTGATGTTAGCTATAATACAGTATTAGAGTTAGTTGATTACTTAAAAGCTGAGTCACAAAGACAAAATCTAAAAGAACCAAGTGAACTTCAAAGTATGATTATTGAAAAACTTGTAGATGTTTACATGGAAGGAACTGTAAAATCTGAATTAAATTATGCGCCAGAAAAAGAACTTTCAGTATTTCTATTTGTAGGGGTTAATGGTGTTGGTAAGACAACTTCAATCGGTAAACTAGCTCATAATCTAAAAAAAGAAGGGAAAAAAGTTCTTATAGCTGCTGGAGATACATTCAGAGCAGGTGCAATTGATCAGCTTGATGTTTGGGCTAAGCGTAGTGGTGCTGATATAGTTAAATCGCATGAAGGAGCTGATTCAGCAGCGATAATCTTTGATGCTATCCAATCTGCAAAAGCAAAAGGTTATGATGTATTATTATGTGATACAGCAGGACGTTTACAAAATAAAGATCATTTAATGAAAGAACTTGAAAAAATAGTTCGTGTAATTAAGAAGGAAGTTCCAGAAGGACCTCATGAAGTGTTATTAACAATTGATGCGACAACTGGACAAAACGGAATTCTTCAGGCTAAAACATTTAAAGAAGTCAGTGATGTTACAGGTGTAATCCTTACTAAACTTGATGGAACGGCCAAAGGTGGTATTGTTATAGCAATTAAGAAAGAGTTAGGAATCCCCGTTAAACTTGTTGGATTAGGAGAAAATATTGATGATTTAGAAGTGTTTGATCCTGAGCAGTATATCTATGGATTATTCTATCAAGAAAATACTGAACAAAAAGATGAACAAGTAGAAGAATAAGAAATAATTTTTATAAATATCCATTTTACAATATTTTATAATATAGTAAAGTGGGTATTTTTTACTAATTTACTAATTTATTA
This sequence comes from Gemella sp. 27098_8_149, assembly GCF_041433745.1. Lineage (NCBI taxonomy): Bacteria > Bacillati > Bacillota > Bacilli > Caryophanales > Gemellaceae > Gemella > Gemella sp. 27098_8_149. The sequence goes on from NZ_JAPWCB010000002.1 coordinate 85,793, forward strand.
ATAATTATTAAAATTAAATTGCTATAGTAAATCGATTAAAATATTTTAATATTAAATTAGAATTATTTGTTAAAATTAATTGAAAAAAAAGCAATAAAAGTATATAATAGATATATTAAGAAGGCAATAATATATGGAGGATTATAATGGGATTTTTATCTAAATTATTCGGAAAAAAAGAAGAACAAGTACAAGAGTTAGTTTTAAACTCATACATGAAAGGTAAAGTAGTAGATATTACTGAAGTACCCGATCCAGTATTTGCTCAAAAAATGATGGGAGATGGATTTGCAATCATTCCAGAAGAAGGAAAATTAGTATCTCCAGTTGCAGGAGAAATTATCCAAGTATTCCCAACAAAACACGCTTTTGGTATTAAATCAGGAGAAGTTGAACTTCTTATTCACGTAGGGTTAGAAACAGTTGCTATGAAAGGTGAAGGATTTGATGTAGCTGTATCTGCTGGTGACAGAGTTGAAGTAGGTCAAACTTTATTAACTTATGATTTAGAATTAGTAAAAGAAAAAGCTAAAGATATTATTACTCCTTGTGTAGTTACAAACATGGACTCAGTAGCTAACATTGAAGTATTAAAATTAAATGAATCTGTTGATTTCTCACAAGAAGTAGCAAAAGTGAAACTTAAATAGACTAAAGTCTATTTAAGTTTTACTGTTAGTGGCGAAATTATGAATGATAAGAAATTTTGGAAGATTATATATCTGTATATAACAAAATATAATTATAGTATATTATATTATCGTCCAGAAAAGAAAGATGTCTGGCTTATTAATGAAGATAATGAATTAATAAGATTTATATATGGGGATAGTTTTAAATCAACAGAAATAGATAGTATAGTTTCTAATGTCATTAGAAATGAAGTTAGACTAAAAAAAATGTTTAAACTGAGTAGTTTAAAAATGAAAATCCTTTATGTTTCTCCTGACTTTGATGAAGTTATAAACGACTACAAAAAATATAGAATTTCGAATAGTTTAATCATAGAACGTATACTTTATAATGAAAAAAATAGTAAACTTTTCTTAAAAGAAAATGATTTTAGATTTATTGAAGGTACACCAGATACTTTAAGATATAAAAATAGAGTGGTTGAATTATACAAACGCCAGACATTAGATAGAAATGTATTTAATATAAAGTATAATATCTTGTCTGGAATCTATTTATTATTATTTTTGGCAAATTTTGTTGTGATATATTTTACGAATAACAATTATTCGTTATTCAATTATTTAGAATACAGTTACCAAAAAATAATAAGTGGACAATTTTTTAGAATGTTTACGAGTGTCTTTACTACAGATAGTTCAATGAAATTATTATTTGTATTGGTTTCTATTTTTTCTACTTCAATATTATTTAATAAAACATTAAAAATATTGAAGAGTATTGGAATATTACTAGTAGTATCATTTATATTTAATTTATTATTAATATTTGGTTACTCTGGAACTCTTGATATAGCGTTAGTTTCTAATATAGCCTTACTAGGTTCAATTTTTATGGAACAGCTTAGTAAGAAAAATGATAACCTGAAGTTCATGTATTCAGGAGTAATTACAATAGCTTATTTAACGGTAGCAACACTGCTATTTGAAACATCTATAGTACTTTATATCTTTTCTTTTATCTTGGGAGTATTTTTAGAACTTTTCTTGATGAAAAGAAGAAATATATATATTACACTTGTTTCGATACTAATCTTCAGTACTTTAGGGGAGGTATTATTATTAGCGGGTGTAAATACTAAGAGTGTTATAAATAGCTATAGAGCAGCTAGAGTAGAGAACAGATTGGTAAAATCATATTCAGATGAAGATATATTTAATTTAGAAAAAGAATTGACTTCAAAAAATAAATCTGTACTTACTTATTATGAGTTAGGTATGGTGAAGCTGACATCAGCAACTAAACAAGATGCTAAAAAAGTCTTCTTAGAAGGAATAAGTTTTGATGATTCTTTTGCTCCAATATACTATAATTTAGCTGTTATTGAACGTCAGGAAGGTAATTATGAAAAAGCTAAGGAGTATGCGAACCGAGCTTATGATTTAGATGGTAGAGAAATAAATAAAAACCTAGTAGACGAATTAAGTAAATTTTAAGGTGATGTAAATGATAAATTTTTACGATTTGCAACAATTTTTAAAATCTTTTGGTATAATAATATACATGAAAGATAGAAGACATACTTTAAGTATGGTAGAATATGAGGTAAGAGAGTTAAGACGTTTAGAATTAATTTCAAAAGAAGATTTTATTAGAGCAATTGCAATTATAAAACATGAAGTTAATCATGAATTATCAAAAGGATAGGTGAGAATAATGGAAAACAACCTTATTTTTATTAAGGTACGAAAGAGAATAGAAGAAGATGTTATGAAGATTGAAGAGATGATAAATGCATGTGTATCTGTTAAGGGTCAGAGAAAATGTCCATTATATCAAGATGTAATAGATACTCAAATTTATGGTCTTTCAAAAGAGATTAGTATTGCGGTAGAAATTGGATGTATATCGGAAGAAGCTGGGCGAATTATTTTAGCCGATTTAGAGGATAAGGCAAGTGAAATGTACGCTAGTGTAATAGCAGAGAGTAAAGCAAACTAACATGAAATTTTTAAAAAGATTACATAGATCTATAAAACATGAAAAAAGACATGTTCGATTAGATTGGATGGTTGCATTAACATTATTGGTTTTACTGATTTTGAGTTGTATGATGGTCTATAGTGCAAGTATGATAGGAAATAAATATGGAACATTTACCTCAGGTATCCCTGTAGGGGAAACATATTTCCTACAAAGACAAGCTTCATGGGCAATACTGGCCTATATAGCATTTTTATCTTTTTCTGTTGTTATACCATTTGAAGTTTTTAAAAATAAACAATTGTTAAAAACTGGTTTTATAATAATGGTAATCTTACTTATCATTCCACAGCTTATGCCAGCGATAAATGGTGCTAAATCTTGGATAAGAATAGGTGGATTTAGTTTTCAGCCATCAACATTAGCACAGTTATTTATTATAATATATATGGCATTTATACTAGAAACAAGAAAAGAAAAATTGCGCCAGATATGTACTAGTTCAGAATTATTAAAAATTTTTGGTATTCCTCTTGCTCTTGTAACGTTAATAGCAATGCAAAACGATACTGGGATGATGCTTATTACATTATCAGTAATTGGGATAATGACTTTATGCTCTAATATGCATTCTCAAAATGTGAAGAAAATTTTATCTCTTGCGTTAATAGCGGGTATAGCGGTCGTCCTATTATTTATGTTGAAAGGTGCACTATTTAATAATGGTACATCTTATAGAACGAATCGTTTAAAAGTATTTTTAAATCCATTTTCAGAGGATTTAGCAGCAGCAGCAGATCAAGTCATCAATTCATATGTTGCTTTTGGTAATGGTGGTTTATTTGGTAGAGGTTTAGGAAATTCAATCCAGAAGTTAGGGTATTTACCTGAGGCTCACACAGACTTCATTCTTGCAATAATAGCAGAAGAATTAGGTTTCTTAGGAGTAGTGTTTGTAGTAAGTTTACTATTAATATTAATCGGAAAAGTAATTTTTTCTGGTACAAAATCAAGAAATACATTCTCAGCAATGTATTCTTTAGGATTTGCCAGTTTACTGGTTGTCCAAGGAGTTGTTAACATCGGGGGAGTTACTGCTTCTATACCGATGACCGGAGTACCATTGCCATTTATTAGTAATGGTGGTAGTTCTATCTTAATATTAAGTATAGGATTAGGTATAGCTACTAATATTTTATCTCATGTAAAATATTTGCGTAGTAATAGTAAAAAATAAATAAGGATTTGGATTAATAGTATTGATCCAAATCTTTTTTATATAATTTAGATTATAAAATAGAAAAATTTATAATTTCTAATAGTGAGGCTTGCTAACTTTAGATAATCAAGCTATAATAGTAAAGGTAACTTTTAAAGGAGATTTTAGATGAAATTAGAACAATTTGATTTTTATTTACCAGAGGAGCTAATAGCACAAACACCTCTTTTAAAAAGAGATACTAGTAAATTACTTTGTGTAGATAGAAAAAATAATTCACATGAACATAAAGTTTTTTCAGATATTATAGATTATTTTAATCCAGGTGATACTTTAGTACTTAACAATACGCGTGTAATGCCAGCACGATTATATGGAGCTAAAAAGGATACAGGTGCTGCAATAGAGGTGCTTTTATTAAAAAATCTTGGTCATAATGACTGGGAGTGTCTTGTTAAACCTGCTAAAAGAATAAAAGAAGGTAGTATAGTATCTTTTGGTGACGGTATAATGGAAGCAGTTTGTACAAAAGTACTAGATGATGGATTTAGACATTTTGAATTCAAATATGATGGAATTTTCCAAGAAAGATTAGATGAACTTGGAACTATGCCACTTCCACCATATATTAAAGAAAGATTAACTGATAAAGAAAGATATCAAACAGTTTATTCGAAAGAGGTAGGAAGTTCAGCTGCACCAACTGCGGGATTACACTTTACAAATGAATTACTAGAAAAGATAAAAGAAAAAGGTGTAAATATAGCTTACTTAACCCTTCATGTTGGACTTGGAACATTTAGACCTGTAGCTGTAGAAAATATTGAAGAACATGATATGCATTCAGAGTACTATACTTTAGACGAAGATACAGCAAAAATAATTAATAAAACAAAAGAAAATGGTGGGAGAGTATTTTCTGTAGGTACTACTTCAACAAGAACATTAGAAACAATTGCACGTGATAATAATGGGAAAATTGTTGCAGCTTCAGGATGGACAAATATCTTTATTTATCCAGGATTTGAATTTAAATGTGTTGATGGATTGATTACAAACTTCCACTTACCAAAATCATCATTAATAATGCTTGTTAGTGCATTTTATGATAGAGAAAAAGTTATTGAATTATATAACATAGCAGTTGAGAATAAATACCGTTTCTTCAGTTTTGGAGATGCGATGATAATAATCTAGTTTAAGAAAGGAAATATTTATATGAGAGATGTAAAAGAAAATGCAGTATGGTATGAACATATAAAAACTTGTAAACAATCGGGTGCAAGATTAGGTATTGTTCACACACCTCATGGAAGCTTCGAAACGCCTGTATTTATGCCAGTTGGGACGCAAGCTACTGTAAAAGCAATGTCACCAGAAGAAGTAAAAGGAATGGGTGCAGACATTATTTTATCTAATACTTATCACCTTTGGTTACGTCCTGGTGAGGAGATTGTTGAAAAAGCTGGTGGACTTCACAAATTTATGAATTGGGATGGAAGTATCCTAACAGACTCAGGAGGATTCCAGGTATTTTCTCTTAGTGAGATGAGAAAAATAGAGGAAGAAGGGGTTCATTTTAAAAATCATTTATCTGGAGAAAAATTATTCTTATCACCAGAAAAAGCTATGCATATTCAAAATGCTTTAGGATCAGATATTATGATGGCTTTTGATGAATGTCCTGATTATAACCATGACTATAAATATATTCGTCAATCTGTTGAAAGAACAAGTCGTTGGGCTGAGAGATGTCTTGAAGCACATAAAAATCCTAAGACACAAAGTATCTTTGGTATAGTTCAAGGTGCCGGATTTAACGATCTTCGTGAACAAAGTGCGAAAGACTTAGTGAGTATGGATTTTCCAGGATATGCTATTGGTGGTTTATCTGTTGGAGAACCAAAACATGAGATGTATAGAGTTTTAGAACATGTGACACCATTATTACCAGCTAATAAAGCTAGATACTTAATGGGAGTAGGATCTCCTGATGCACTATTTGAAGGAGTATTAAGAGGCGTTGATATGTTCGACTGCGTATTACCGACACGTATTGCACGTAATGGAACATGTATGACTTCTGAAGGGCGTGTTGTAGTTAAAAATGCTAAATATGCTGAAGACTTTACTCCACTTGATCCAGAGTGTTCTTGTTATTGTTGTAAGAATTATACGAGAGCATATCTTCGCCATTTATTCAAAGCTGATGAAATCTTTGGAGCAAGATTAGCGACAACTCACAATATACATTTCTTAATCAATATGATGAAAGATATTCGTCAAGCTATAAGAGAAGATAGGCTATTAGACTTTAAAGAAGAATTCTTTGAAAAATATGGATTAAACCAAGAAAATCCAAAGAATTTCTAATAATTTAGTAAAAAAAGAATATAAAAGGTTTATTTTTTACTAAGTATATAGTAGAATAAATATATATAAATCAACCGGAGGTAAAATATGCAATATTCATATATTAATATTATTATGATTGTAGTTCTTTTTGCTTTCATGTATTTCATGATTATTAGACCACAATCTAAAAGAAATAAAGAATTAAAACTTCTTCAAGATTCATTAAAAGAAGGAGATAGAATTGTAACTTTCGCAGGAATTTACGGAGATATCGTAGAAGTAGGGACAGTAACAGTAAAAGTAAGAATTGCACCAAAAGTAGAAATCGAATTAGACAGAAATTCTATTCGTAGCTTAGTTGCAAAATAATAAATGTTTAAGCAGATTATATTAGTAATCTGCTTATTTTTTTTGAAAAAATTTAAATAAATACCAGGAGTTAAGTTAAGTACATAGTATGCTAATAATTTTGAAATATTATAATTTGTAAAATTAAATTTTTTATTATAACAATAAGGTATTAAAAGTATCGGTTATTAAATCTAGAAATGGTGTAATAAATAAATTAGATACGTAAGAAAAACAATTCTTTTTTAAATCGATCTAATAAAAAAATAGACTTGAATTTAAGTTTGTTATATTTATCTTTTTCGTGTATACTTAGTCAATGTAGAGTAATTAGTTAACTAAAAATAATGTTAATTAAAATTTAAATACATATATTTAAGATAGAATCCTGGAGGAAATATGTTTAAAAATAATGTTGATAGAAAATTAGTAAAATATGGAATAAAAAAATTTAGTTTTGGTATAGCATCAGTTGCTATTGGTTCATTAATTTTTTTTGGAGGAGCAGCTAGTGCGCATGAAGAAAATAGTGGAAATAATAATACTGTAATAGCAAGTGGTAATATTAGTAAAGATGAATCAAATACAGCCCACCATTTTAATGCTACTGAAAGCACAAACAGTATCACAAGTGACAAAAAACTAGAATCTTCTAATGGTAATAATAGTATAAATAAAGATTCTGTTGTAGCTTCGACGTCAACTAATTCATCAATTGTTAAATCTGAAAATGAAACTACTGTAACAAGTTCAGATTCTTCAAATAAAAATTTAAATGTTATCGACAAGAGAGTAGATGATAGTAGTGATATTGCAAGTCTACTAACGAAGGTAATTAACAGAAATTCAGAAGAAAATAAAGTAATACCTGAAACGGTTGAAAATACGGAAGAACCAGTAGAAAAAGGGACAAAAATTATTTCCAGACTAACTAGTAAATATGCTGAAGATATAGCAAGAGGATATATTGGTTTAGAAGGTGGGAAATATGATAGTCTAATTTATAAAAAAGCAGTGCTTAATCCTGATGGTGATGATGATGGTGATGGTATAGCTAATAAAGATGAATTATATATTTATAAAAAAGATGGACGTACCTATCTTGGATACGATATACATCCAAGATTAGCGGATACTGATGGAGATGGATTAAATGATAAAGTAGATAAGGATAAATTAATCTGGAACATATCAGCAAGGGACATGGCCATGTTTATCAATTTAGTTTATGAGAATGATAAAAAAATAGATGACATTCTTAGTAAAAAGGCTCCGGTAGAAAAACTTTCAAATAATATTCAAAAGATGACTAACAATGAGCTTGGACCATATTGGAGAGTAAAAGAAACATATCACCAAGATAATGGACTTGATGCTGTACTATTTGAAACAGTTAATAATTTCCCATTTTTAAAAGGAGATAAGATTCAAGTTCTTGCATTTGCTGGTACAAATGTTAAACAAGCAGGAGATTTGAAAGCAGATTTAGCGTTGTTTTTTGGTAATGAATCGAATCAGAGTGAAGCGGCTATTCAATTAATGAAAAAAATAAAAAATGATAGTACAATCACAAATTTATATATCACAGGGCACTCATTAGGTGGATATCTATCATTAAGAGCAACAGCAACAGCAGAAAAAGAAAAATTTGGTAAGTATAAACAAACTTATACGTTTAATGCTCCAAAAGTTAAAAGTGGTTGGTTCTGGGGAGTTCCGAAAGATGATGTAAAAATTTCTGAAGAACTTTCAAAATCTGGAAAGATAAAAAATTATTATACTGATAATGATAACATAATCCCAGGGAATCTTCAGCCTAGTAATAAAATAAGCATAGGTAGAAGTGCAGGAGCACACTCATCCACATCATACTTTGAAAGTAGAGTAAATTCAAATCCAGATTTTAATTTTGGAAAACGTCAAGGAATGGATGGAGTTGGATATCGTGATGAAAATATCAATAAATTAAGAATAATCGATCCAGAAAAGGGTACATTGAGTAAGACATTCTTACCAACTTTAGTAGATGATAAACCAGTTTCGATAATGATTGGAGAAAAACTTAAAGATAGAGATGTACTTAATAAGATTAATAGTGAATTATTACCAGTAAATACCAAATTAACAGTAGTTTCAACAGATGAATTAACAACATTAGGTTTAAAACATGCTAGGGTTAAAGTTTCTTATTTAGATGATAATACTAGCAATAATATTGATGTTCCAATTTCTGTAACTGAGGCTGATAAGAAAGAACTAATTTCTGTAGTAAATGCTGCTAAAAAACTAGTAGAGTCAGTTGTAGATTTATCTGATAAAACAATAAAATCTGTGGAAAATTATAATCGTGCGAAATATAATTTAACACAAAAATTAGAAGAAGCTGCTACTACTGTTTCGAATTCACTTACTCCCCAGTTAGTCATTAATAATATAACTAAAGAAGTTGCTAATTTAGGTATGAATGTTATTAATACACGTGCTGCTTTAGAACTTACAGAAGCGGGTAAATATGAACCTAAGATTTTAAATGATGAAGAATTATTATTACGTCAGGGGAATAGTTTGAATGTAAATGATGTACTTAATAGAATTGTTAAAGAAAATCTCCCTAAAAATATAAACTATGAATTATTAAATTCCACAGATTTTGCAGAATTAGGAAATGTCAATGCAAGAATAAAAGTAACATATTCTGATGGATCATATGATATAGTTAATGTACCTATTAAAGTATATACTGACTCTAAAGTTGAACCACTTGTACAAGAAGAGAATCCCGAACTAGTGATAAGCGAAAAAGGTGAAGCATTGGTGCAAGAGGAGAACCCGGAACTAGTGATAAGCGAAAAAGGAGAACCGCTGGTACAAGAAGAGAACCCAGAGCTAGTAATAAGCGAGAAAGGCGAAGCATTAGTACAAGAAGAGAATCCCGAACTAGTGATAAGCGAGAAAGGCGAAGCATTAGTGCAAGAGGAGAACCCGGAACTAGTGATAAGCGAAAAAGGAGAATCATTGGTACAAGAAGAGAACCCCGAACTAGTAATAAGCGAAAAAGGCGAAGCATTGGTGCAAGAAGAGAAACCCGAACTAGTGATAAGCGAAAAAGGTGAACCACTGGTACAAGAAGAGAACCCCGAACTAGTGATAAGCGAAAAGGGAGAACCGCTAGTACAAGAGGAGAACCCGGAACTAGTGATAAGCGAAAAAGGAGAACCACTGGTACAAGAAGAGAACCCAGAACTAGTAATAAGCGAAAAAGGCGAAGCATTGGTGCAAGAAGAGAAACCCGAACTAGTGATCAGCGAAAAAGGTGAAGCATTGGTGCAAGAAGAGAACCCCGAACTAGTGATAAGCGAAAAAGGTGAACCACTGGTACAAGAAGAGAACCCCGAACTAGTGATAAGTGAAAAAGGAGAACCGCTAGTACAAGAAGAGAACCCCGAACTAGTAATCAGCGAAAAAGGAGAACCGCTAGTACAAGAAGAGAACACAGAGCTAGTGATAAGTAAAAAAGGAGAACCACTAGTGCAAGAAGAGAAGCCTTCGTTAGTGATAAGTGAAAAAGGCGAAGCATTAGTGCAAGAGGAGAAACCTAGAGCTAATCTTGAATCTTTAAAAACTAAAGGTCTAGGTGTAGAAGTAGAATTATTAAGTAATATTAAAAATATTTCCTTAAATGTTAAGGTTGTAAAAAATAGTAAGCAATTAACAAGTATAAGTAAGGTGTTGTCTGTAGAGAAAAATAAAATAAGAGTGTTAGACTTGAAGTTAATAAAAAATGCTAGTGTGTTAAATCTTAATAATAAAAGAATAGTTCGAATTGCTTTACTAGAAAATGAAAGCGACAAGATTAATATCTATCATGTAGAAAAGAATGGAAAGTTAACATTAATACCATCGGAAGTAAAGAATAAGGTAGTTCAGTTTAACATAGATCATTTCAGTCTATTTGCTATTGTAGATTTTAGTAAAACTACTAAAAATAATGAAAAGAATGAACAAAAACAAATTATATTGGAAACTAAAAACCAACAAAAATCTTCAAATGATATAAAAGATAGAATAAAGATTACTAATGAAATTTTAAAATCTAAAACAGTTGTGATAAGTGATTCAAATGAGAAAAGTGAAGAATTTGATAATAACTTATTAAATAATACTAGAAGTATTAATAAAAATATTGTTGAATCAAATAATAATTTAAAACAGAATTCTATTCTTCCAAAAACTGGAGGTAGTCCTTCAAGTGAACTTCCTATAGTAGCTGGAGTAGGATTTCTTATAGTAGCTTTAGGTATTAGAAAATATAATAGATAAAAAATAAAATCAAACTGGTAAGAAAATTTATCAGTTTGATTTTTTAAATTATTTACTAAAAACGTTTTTCCATTCAGAACGTTTTTCTAAGAATTTTTTAGCTTCCATTTGAGCACCTTCTAAAGAGTGAGATGCTGCCCATCCACATTGTACTTCATTACATGCTGGTACTTCAGTAGCAACAAGAACATCTTCTAATGTTTTTGCTAAAGCCTCTTCAACTTCTTCGTAACTATCATTGTTGATTACTGATAAGTAGAACCCTGTTTGGCATCCCATAGGTCCGAAGTCTAGTACATTATCAAGGTGATTTCTGATAAGTTCAGCGATTAAGTGCTCTAAAGAGTGAAGGTTAGGCATTTCTAAGTGTTCTTTATTTGGTTGGCAAAATCTAATATCATATTTATATATTTTATCGCCATTATCACCAGAGTATACACCAACAAGTCTAATATAAGGTGCAACAACTTTAGTGTGATCTAGGTTAAAACTTTCAACATTCATTTTCTTTTCTGTCATCAATGTATCTCCATTCTATAAAATTTGTTTGCAAGTATAATTATACTATAATTTTGAAAAATATAAAATTAATAAGAATAAAACTGATGCTCAAGCGAACATCAGTTTTAAATATTATATTTCTAATGGAATAAGTTTATTCATTATTATTGCTACAATTGCACCAACAGCAATAGGAGAACCAATTAAGTATTGAAGTAATTGTGGAGCACTAGCTTTTAATTCTGCTGGAATAAATAATAATCCAATTGTAAACATTAAAGGTACTCCGATAATGTATAATTCTCTTTCTGAGAAGTCAAGATTTTTAACAACTCTAAATCCATTTAGCAGGATGATAATACATACTACTGAGAATACGCCACCGATTACTGCAGAAGGAATTGAATTAATTACGGCAGAAAGTTTACCTAAGAATGATAATCCGATAAACCAGAATGAAGCCATAACGAATACTTTTCTACTAGCTACCCCGGTAATAGAGATAATCCCAGCATTTGTAGAGTAACCAGTAACAGGAGTTGCTCCGACTAGAGCGGCAGCTAAACATCCGATACCTTCTCCGATAACACCTTTGTTAACTTGAGTGTCGCTTAAAGGTTGGTCGATAACTGAGCTTACTGCATACCAAGTTCCTGTAGTTTCAGCTAAAAGTACCATGTAAATAATAATCATTGTAATAATAGCAGAGATTTCAAAATGTATACTATAATCTAAGAATAATAGTTTTGGCATTGAGAAAAAGCTGGCATCTTTAATTCCTTGAGTATTAAAACCACCCATTAAGTATGCAGAAAATGTTCCGATAGCTAAGGCGATAATTACTGAAGAAATTTGGAAAATTCTTTTGAACTTGTTAACATAGTTTCCTAATGTAGAAAATAAAATTAAAGAAGCGGCTGTAATGAATGCTAATAATACATTTTGTTTCATTGTCAGACCATTTCCTTCGATGTAGATGTTACTTACAAATGCAGAAGGAAGTAAAGTTAAACCAACAATCATAATTATTGTTCCACTAACGATAGAAGGTATGTAATTTTTTACTATATATTTATAAATACCAGAATAACCTAGCAAGATAACTAAAATCGCACCGACAATACTAGCTCCTAGAACAGTACCAAGATTTTTAGTTCCCATATAAATACCAATAATAGCTCCAAGAGGAATAAATGATGGACCTTGACATACAGGTAGTTTTAAATAGAATAAAACCTGAATTAATGATGCAATCCCAGCTCCTAAGAAAGTAGACTGAATTAAACCAGTAGCATCACCAGGTGATAATGCAATAGCTGTTGCTAAGATAAAAGGTGGTACGTAGACATCCATTGCAAGGACGTGTTGTAAACCTAATATTAGGGATTGTGAAAATGGAATATTTTCTTCAACACCTATAGTTAAATGTTTATTTTGTTTCGTCATAAATAACGTAATCTCCTTTTTATTTTTATGTTATTAATCTTTTTTTAGAATCTGTTTACCTTGAACCCAAACTTCACGTATATTTTCTGAAGTAGAAAGGTATAATATTTTTTGAAGAAGGTGGTTGTCTTCTTCGTTATTTAAATAATTTGGAAGTTTATTTGTTGGTGTATTGATATCGATGACTTGGAAATCGCAAATATAACCTTCTTTAAATAGTCCAAGTGGTAATTTTAAAGCTTCACCACCACCAGTAGTTGCAAGATAAAATGCTTCAAATACACTCACTTTTGAAGCATGATTACCACGGCGACTAGCTTCCAGTCTATTGTCAACTCCATCATTTAACATCCTACTAGCCATGACCGTATGTTTTATATTGTCATATAGGCTAGGGGAGAAACCTCCTGAGATATCAGTACCTAAGCAGATATTTAAACCTTGTTTTTTAAGTTTGTTAACAGGTAAAACTGCATTGGCAAAATATGAATTAGAAATAGGACAGTGACAAACTGAAGAGTTATTCTTTTTGAAAATATCAGCATCTTCAGAATTTATAAAATTGCCATGAGCCATTATTGATTTATCTGTTAATAGACCAAATTGATCCAAAATTTCGGTATCTCGTTTTCCAAAACGTTCAAGAACGAAATTATGCTCCCAATCACTTTCACTACAATGACTTTGTATATAGCAGTTGTATTTCTTTGCTAATTTTCCTAACTCTAAAAGAGCATCGTCTGTACAGCTTGGAACAAAACGTGGAGTAATAACAGGATATACACCTTGAGGAACATCTTTTGAAAGCTCATGAACATCATTAATAAACCTCTCGGTATTTTCAATAGCTTCTTTTGTGCTATTATCTCGATAAAATTCAGGATTCATAGTTTTATCATCCATAACTACTTTTCCGACAAATCCTCTTTGTCCCAAATTAGCACAAATTTTTGCTAATTCGAGTGTAGCTTCATTATGGATAGTTCCAAAGTACATTGCAGATGTAGTACCGTTAGCTAATAATGTTTTTACTAAATCAGTATAGACTTCTCGAGCGTAGTTGATATCTTTATATTTCGATTCTAAAGGGAAGGTGAAATTATTTAACCAGTGGCTTAATTCGTCATCCAATGCAAGGCCAGCTTGAGGCCATTGTGGAGCATGGATGTGCAAATCAATAAAACCAGGTAAAAGTATTTTATCTTTAAAATCAATAAAATTACTTTCTTTTGAGTACTGATTTAATATCGGTTGATAATTTTCATCTTCTTTTCTAATAATTTCAGAAATAATTCCATTATCAGAAACTAAAAGTATAGCCTGTTCTAAAAATTCAATTTCACCATACTTTGGACTATGAAAAAAAGATGCTTTAATAATTTTTTCGGTTTTCATATTTTCATTTCTCCTAAAGAATTTTTATAAATATAACACGAAAAACGAACGTTGTCAACATATAAACATAATATTAAAAAATAAATTTTCTAAAAGCGAACGTTATCGAGGTAAATCAAAGTTTAAAGTTCGTGAAAAACGACGAAGAATATTTTCTTCGTCGTTTGAAATATTATATTGATATTTTTATCTAAATTCTTTTCTTTCTTTTGCTACTAGAGTTGCTACTCTTTCTTGAGCTTTTTCTAGATAGTTTTCACCTTGTTTTAATAAATCACAAATGATATTAGTAATTTCTACAAAGTCTTCTTCTACGTAACCTTTAGAAGTCATAGCAGCAGCTCCTAAACGTAACCCACTAGTTTTCACTGGTGGTAATGTATCGAATGGAATACCATTTTTATTACATGTGATTTTAGCTTTACTTAATAGGTCACTAGCATCATGTCCAGTAACATTATAAGTAGAATATGTGTCGATAAGACATAGGTGGTTATCACTACCATTTGAAACTACAGGAATATTATTAGCTTTAAATGCTTCTACCATCGCTTGCATATTTTTTACTACTTGTTGTTGGTATACTTTGAATTCAGGTTTAAGAGCTTCAGCAAAACAAATTGCTTTTGCAGCAACAACATGTTCTAATGGTCCTCCTTGTGCACCTGGGAAAATCATTTTATTAATTTTTATTGCAATTTCCTCATTATTAGTAAGAATAATACCACCACGAGGACCTCTTAAAGTTTTATGTGTAGTAGATGTAACTACATCAGCGTAAGGTACAGGGTTTGGATGTAAGCCAGCAGCTACAAGCCCAGCGATGTGAGCCATATCAACTAATAAATAAGCACCTACTTCATCAGCAATTTCTCTAAATTTAGCAAAATCAATAATACGAGAATATGCACTTGATCCAGCAATAATCATTTTTGGTTTATGTTCTTTAGCAATACGAAGGACTTCATAGTAATCAATTAGATGCGTATCTTTTGTCACGCCATAAGAAACAGCATTAAATAATTTCCCTGAGAAGTTTACTTTACTACCGTGAGTTAAGTGTCCACCCGCATCCATACTCATACCTAAAACTGTATCACCAGGCGTTAGAAGAGACAAGTAAACAGCAATGTTTGCACTTGATCCTGAGTGAGCTTGCACGTTTACAAATTTTGCATCGTAAAGTTCTTTTAATCTATCTATTGCAAGAGATTCTATTTCGTCAATTACTTCACATCCATCATAGTATCTTTTTCCAGGATAACCTTCAGCGTATTTATTTGTTAAAATACTTCCTGTTGCTTTTAGAATGTCTTTAGAAACAAAGTTTTCACTTGCAATAAGTTCAATATTCGTATTTTGTCTATGTTGTTCTTTTTTAATAAGTTCAAAAATTTTATCCATAATGGTACTCCTTTAATTGTATAAATTTAGAATAAAGAAAAGTAAAGTTCTATAAAAGTAAGAATTAATAGGTAAATTTGAAACTATGTTAACTATTAAGAAAAATATGAATTTTTTAATAGTTAGATCTTTGTAAAATTTCTTTTATTCTATGTCTTATAATAATAGCATAGTATGAATAATAAATAAACTAAAAAATAGTGAAAATATTCAAAATTATTAAAAAATATAGAAGACTTTCTGTGAAAACCGAATATTAAAATCCATATTATTAAATATCAATCGCAATAAGTTAACGAGATAGAATTTTTAATGTTAATGTGAAAAATATTAATATAATACTAACTGATAAGATTTAATAAAAATATAAATACAAATAGTAAAAAAATTAATGGATTTTAATTGGTCTATACTTGAATTAGTAGAAATGTTTTAATATTTATGCTATAATAATTAACGGAATACATCTGTATTACTATCGAACCAAATTTTAAGGAGAAAAATTTAATATGCTTGTAGATAAACCATTAAAGCTGTTTTCACTAAATGCTAACATTCCATTAGCTAAACAAGTAGCGAAGTCACTAGGAGTAGAGTTAAGTAAATGTAGTGTTAAAAAATTTAGTGACGGAGAGGTTTCAATTAATATAGAGGAAAGTGTACGTGGTAGCGAAGTATTCGTACTACAATCAACTAGTGGCCCTGTAAATGACAACTTAATGACTTTATTAATTATGATAGATGCACTTAAACGTGCTTCAGTGGACACTATTAACGTTGTAATTCCTTATTACGGATATGCACGTCAAGATAGAAAAGCAAGAAGTCGTGAACCAATTACTGCTAAACTAGTAGCTAACTTATTAGAAGTAGCAGGAGCAGATCGTATAATCGCATTAGATCTTCACGCTCTTCAAATTCAAGGATTCTTTGATATTCCAGTTGATCACCTTATGTGTGTACCAATTATTGCGAAATATTTCAAAGAAAAACTTCCAGATATGGAAGAAGTGGTTGTTGTATCACCAGACCACGGTGGTGTAACACGTGCTAGAAAACTAGCAGATGCATTAAATACACCAATCGCGATTATCGATAAGAGAAGACCAAAACCAAATGTTGCTGAAGTTATGAATATCGTAGGTAACATTGAAGGAAAAACATGTATCCTAATAGATGATATTATCGATACAGCAGGAACTATTACTTTAGGAGCACAAGCACTTAAAGATAGAGGAGCAAAAGAAGTTTATGCAAGTTGCTCACACGCAGTATTAAGTGGACAAGCATTAGATAGAATTGAAAATTCTCCAATTAAAGAATTAGTATATGCTAACACAATAGATATACCAGAAGAGAAAAAATTAGATAAAATGGTACCGTTATGTGTAGGTGATTTAATAGCTAAGGCTATTTACAAAATCCACAATAACGAACCTGTAAGTGTTCTTTTTGAATAATAATTAATTAAATCTAGCTTAGAGAAGGCAGCGGAGTCCGTTGCCTTCTTTAAGTCATATTTTCGATAGTAAATAAAATAAAGAGAGGATAATCTATGAAATTAATAGTTGGATTAGGAAATCCAGGAAAACAATATGAAAATACAAGACATAATATTGGTTTTATGGTTCTAGATGAACTAGCAAAATCTTGGAATGTAAGTTTTGATAAAACTAAATTCAATGCAGAATATGCTATGACGTATCACAATGGAATTAAATATTTATTAATTAAACCTACAACATATATGAATTTATCTGGTGAAGCAGTAGGGAAGTTTTATGATTATTTTGAAATTGATATAGAAGATATTTTGATAATCTATGATGACTTAGATACAAAAACTGCGAACTTTAAACTTAAAGCTAAAGGAAGTAGCGGTGGACATAATGGTATTAAGAGTATAATAAGTCACCTTGGAACAGAAAAATTTAATAGATTAAAAATTGGTATTGATAGACCAACCCCACCTATGAAGGTAGTTGATTATGTTTTAGGAAGATTTTCAAAAGATGAAATGATTGAAATTGAAAAAATTTATTCGAAGAGTATAAACTGTATTGAAGATTTTTCTAAAATGAATTTTGTAGATTTGATGAATAAATATAATTAAAAGAATAAATGCAGCATTAGAGAAAGATAGTTTCTTTTGCTGCTATTTATCGTGGAAAGGAGCGTACATGATAAAAGAAAGTCTGTTAGAAATAGTTGATTTACAATTTGAAAAAAAACATAAAAATATAGGGGTTTATGGACAAAATCTAACGACACGTGCTTTGGAGATATATAATGAGTATAAACAAAGTGATAAGAGTGTTGTGGTGTTATCACAAAGTAAAGCAGAGGCTGAAGAGTTATTTGCAATTTTAAGTGATTTCGAAGGAGAAACATATATTTATCCAGAAATCGATATATTAAAACGTCATACATCTAAAAGTAACGATCTAGTCCAAAATTCAATAAAAGTACTTGAAAACCTAGTTCATAATATACAAAGTATAATTATTATTCCAATAGAAGCTATATACAGAACGGTAAAAAATCCTAGTGATTTCAAAAATAATAGTTTTGAAATTAATGAGGACACTGTTATAAGTTTTGATGAATTACAAAGAAAACTTGTAAATATGGGGTATCGAAGAGTTGAAAGTGTTGATGTAGTTGGAGAGTTTTCAAAAAGAGGTAGTATTGTTGATATTTTTAGTCCTCTAAGTGAAAAGCCGATACGATTAGATTTCTTTGATGATGAGCTTGATAGTATGAGGATTTTTGATGAAATTACTCAAAGATCTCTAGATAGAATTGATAGTGCAGTTATTTATCCAACAAGTGATTTTTTCCTTACTTCTGAAGAAAAAGATATAGTTGTAGAAAAAATACTTGCTAAATTGGATGATAAAAAGATACAAGAAGACGAAAATTATCAAGAGATTAGCACTTATCTTAAAGAAAAAATAGAAATCTATAGAGCAACAGGAGATTTCAGTGATTTAGAGAGTTTCTCAAATCTAATTTATGAAAATTCATATAGTATTGCTGATTATCTAAACGCTGATACTATAGTCTTCTATGATAATTATCATAAAATTTTAGAAAAAATAGAAGGATTAAGAGAGTATTTTTTAACAAGTTTACAGGAGATGAATAGAAGTTATATTTATCAAGATGTAATAGATAATATAGCATTCGAAAAGATTCAAAATTTAGATACTAGAAAATACTACTTATCTACTTTAAAACTAAATGACAAGATTATAGAAAAAAACTATAACTTAGATATAATCGACTTAGCTTATTATTCTAGTGAAGAGTATTTAGCTAAAGAAATTAGAGAGAAGATTACAGATAATTATAAGGTTATTATTTCGTTAAATACACAAAAACAAAAAGATTATGTTGAGAAAGTGTTATTTGATAATTATTTTTATGATGACATTTATTATGGTGTTAAAGAAGGAAAAATATTTATTGATGTTAATAAATATCACCTTAAGGGGTTAGAGGATAGAAAAAATAAAATATTCCTATTAACACCACGTGAACTATTTACTGAAGAAGAAAGAAAAAAACGACGTGTAAAATTCAAATATACTAATTCAGAAAAAATAAGAAACTACCAAGAACTAAATATTGGGGATTATATTGTTCATGTTAGTCATGGTATTGGCTTATATGAAGGTATTGAGAATGTAGAAGTAGGGGGAGTATTTAAAGACTTCTTAAAAATTGTTTATGATGGTGGAGATATTATTTATGTAGATATAAATAATATGAACTATATTCAAAAATATACCGCTTCTACAGATAATAGAAAACCCGCATTAAATAAACTTGGTACCAAAAATTGGCAGAAGACTAAGAGTAGAGTTCGTAAAGAAATTGAGGATATATCTGAGGATCTTATTAAGTTATATATTAAACGTGAATTGAGTTCAGGTTATGCGTATAGCATTGATGGTAGTATGCAAGCTGAATTTGAAGCAGATTTTGCATTTACTCCAACTGATGATCAGGTAAAAGCTACCGAAGAGATTAAAAGAGATATGGAAAAAGAACGTCCAATGGACAGACTGCTATGCGGAGATGTTGGATTCGGTAAGACAGAAGTAGCGATGAGGGTTGCATTTAAGGCTGTTACTGATAATAAGCAAGTAGCTGTTTTAGTACCAACAACACTACTTGCTGAACAACACTATGATAACTTTGTTAGTAGATTTGCGAATTTCCCTATTAATATAGAGGTAGTAAGTAGATTTAAATCTGCAAAAGATATTACAGAGATTTGTAAAAAACTTGAAGAAGGTAAGATTGATATTATTGTTGGAACTCATAAGTTATTAAATGATAAGTTTAAATACAGAGATCTAGGATTATTAATAATAGATGAGGAGCAACGTTTTGGAGTTAAGCATAAGGAAAAAATTAAACATCTTAAAAATACAGTAGACGTACTTACTCTTAGTGCCACACCAATTCCAAGAACACTGCATATGAGTTTAATTGGAATTAGGGACTTATCTGTAATAGAGACACCACCAAGAGAACGTCAACCTATCCAGACATTCGTAACAGCTCAGAATAAAATGGTTATCAAAGAAGCGGTTATGAATGAGGTAAATCGTGGAGGACAGGTTTTCTATGTTTATAATAGAGTAGAGACAATCGATGAAAAGTATTTAGAGCTGAAAAGATTATTACCTGATATTAACATAGCTTATGCACATGGTCGCATGAGTCAAAGAGAACTTGAGAATATTATGACTGATGTTATTGATAGAAAATATGATATGTTAATTTCTACTACTATTATCGAGACTGGTATTGATATTTCAAACGTAAATACACTAATAGTAGAGGATGCTGATCGTTTTGGATTAAGCCAGTTGTATCAACTTCGTGGACGAGTAGGTCGTAGTAGTAGAGAAGCATATGCTTACTTGATGTATGAACCGTTTAAATCGTTAACTGAAAACTCAGAGAAAAGACTATCAGCAATTAAGAACTTTACATCTCTAGGAAGTGGGTTTAAGATTGCCATGCAGGATCTATCTATTCGAGGTGCAGGGGATGTTTTAGGTGGTAGACAACATGGCTTCATCGATTCAGTAGGTTATACGTTATATTCTCAAATGTTAGAACAAGAAATTCAAGCTAAAAAAGGGATTTTAGAACCTTTATTAGAGCAGGATAGAACACAAGATGTAAGTTACTATGAAAATATTATCAAAGAAGCGGCTCCTTCAATTAAAAAGGATATTTTTGAAGTCGAGACTGATGATCTTGAAATAAAACTTAATGTAGATGCCTTTATTCCAAAAGAATATATCTCTAGTGATGCAGATAAAATAGATTTCTATAAGAGATTGAACAATGTTGTTAGTGATGAAGAAATAGAAAGCATTGTTGAAGATTTAATTGATAGATTCTCTGATTTTGGAGAAGAAGTAAATAATCTAATAGATATTTGTTATTTAAAAGTTATGGCGAAAAATACTATGGTTACTAGCATAAAAGAATTAGCAAATAAAGTAGTAATAACATTCGATAAAGAAATTATGAATAATCTAAAAGGAAAAGAATTGTTTACGGCATTAACCCCTCATAAAGATACTCGTATTATTGCAAAGGATGGATTTTTCTTAGAAATTGATAAAAAAGAAAGATATAGCATTAGACGAATTAGAGAAATGCTTGCTTTAGTGAATAGTAATTTGGAGGCTGAACATGAATAAACATAGATGCACATGGGCAAAAGATTCCTTAGAGATCGAATATCATGATGCTGAATGGGGAAGAGAAACTCACGATGATAAAATGCTATTCGAGTACTTAGTGTTAGAAGGTATGCAAGCTGGTTTAAGCTGGTCATTAATATTAAAAAAACGCGAGAATTTTAAACGAGCTTTTGATAATTTTGATTATAATATTTGTGCAAATTATACAGACGAATATTTAGAATCATTAAGGAAAGATGAGGGCATTATAAGAAATAAGTTGAAAATCTATTCAGTTAGAAAAAATGCTCTTGCATTTATCAAAGTACAAAAAGAGTTTGGAAGTTTTGATAAATATATCTGGAGTTTTACAAACTATAAAAAAATTAATAATAAATTAACAAGCTATAAAGATGCACCAAGTGAATCTGAGCTTTCTATAAAAATTAGTAAAGATTTGAAAAAAAGAGGATTTAATTTTGTAGGTGGTACTATTATCTATAGCTATTTGCAAGCGATTGGAATGATAAATGATCATGAAAAAGGATGTTTTTGTTATGAAGAATGCTGTTAGTAAATAAACAATGTAGTCAATATCATAAGTTTATTTACTTAGCTGATAGATGAAATCCAGATATAGCTTTACTTTAAATAAAATAACGTCTATAATAGATTAGGATATTTAATTACAAGATTGGATTTTATAAATGGATAAGAGAATTGTTAAAATTGAAGAAATAAAAGACAATGAAGTCTTTGTTGACATATTTTTAGAAGAAATAAAAAAAATACAAGAAATCCCTAAAATGCCAAAATGTGAGTTTTTACATATTGGAGCAACTAGTACTACACAGGTATTGGGAGAGAAAATTGTAGACATTCTTGTTGTAGTTGAGAATTTACATGAAATAACAACATTTGATGAAAAAAGATTAAATAATATAGGTTATCATAGAATTGCTCATAATGGTATAAAAGGAGTAATTAAGTACGCACGAATAACGGATTACTTAACTATGAGTTATGATGTATTACTAAATGTTGTTCAACGTGATACAGAAGTACATAAAGATTTTATAAAAGCTAGAGCAGTTTTTGGTGCTAATAACCTAAAAGATGACTATAATTCATTCAAAAATATGAACAAAGAACTTTCATTTAAAGATTATTTAGCACAAAAATTAATATTTATAAATGAAATTTTAAAAAGGATTGAAACTAATGATTAAAATAAAAAATATTGAAGATATTCTTCAAAGCAGTGAAGTATTATATAACGAGCCTTTAAGAAATTATAGTTTTACAAAAACAGGTGGTAATGCTGAGATTTTAGTGAAAATAAATAATGAAAAAGACTTACAAAATGTAATAGCATACAGCAATGAAAATAATATTGCATTAACTATACTTGGTAATGGTTCGAATGTATTAATTTCTGATAATGGGATTCAAGGAATAGTAGCTTTAACTAGTGATATGAATGATATAGACTTACTAGAAGGTGATGTTATTTCTTGTTATGCTGGATTAACATTAAAAGAACTTACTGATTTTTGTATCGAAAATAGCCTAACTAATCTTGAATTCTCATGTGGGATTCCAGGTAGTGTAGGTGGAGCAATCTTTATGAATGCCGGAGCATATGGTGGAGAAATGAAAGAAGTTGTTCAAAAGGTTGAAGTTTTCACTAAAAACGGTGAAAAGAAAATATATACTAATGAACAAATGGAATTTTCATATAGACATTCTGTAATTCAAGAAACTAAGGAAATCATTTCTAAAGTTTATTTCCAAATGAAAAAAGGAAACAAAGAAGAAATTATCTCTAAAGTGGAAGAATTAAATAAAATGCGTTCAGATAAGCAACCTTTAGAATACCCTTCATGTGGTTCTGTATTTAAACGACCAGAAGGATACTTCGCAGGAAAATTAATCCAAGATGCAGGCTTACAAGGTTTAACTGTAGGTGGTGCTCAAGTGTCTAAAAAACATGCAGGATTTATGGTTAATATAAATTCAGCAACTTGTGAAGATTATAAAAACTTAATTAAAGAAGTTCAGAAAAAAGTACTACAAGATTCAGGTGTTGAACTTGAGTGTGAAGTTAAAATATTAGGTGAATAAAAACAGTAGTAACTCGAATAATTTTGAGTTACTACTGTTCTCTTTATTTCACATTATCTATAAATTTTTTATACTGAGCTAAATTTTGTTCATTTTTATTATTTGTTTTTGGTGTGTAGAACGTTCTTCCTACTAAGTTATCTGGAAGATATTGCTGCTTAATATACCCTGTAGGATGGCTGTGTGGATATTGATATCCGACTCCACGATTTAGTTTATCAGCTCCGTAATAATGTGCATCTCTCAAATGATCAGGGATTATGAATTTTGGATTTGTTTTAGTTTCGTTTAGTGCATTGTCGATTGCCATATATGCACTATTAGATTTTAAAGAAAGCGCTAGTTGAATGACAGCGTTGGCCAATGGAATTCTTGCTTCGGGTAATCCAAGCATCTTCGCACTCTCAATCGCAGCATGAACAAAAGGTCCAATGTTTGGATTAGCAAGTCCTATGTCTTCATAAGCAATAACACTCATTCTACGATAAATAGTGTCTAAATCACCACTATCGATTAAAAGAGCCAGGTAGTATAACGATGCATCTACATCACTTCCACGTATGGACTTTTGAAAAGCACTAATAATATCATAAAAAGCATCACCATCTTTGTCGTATGCTTTGAATTTTCCTAGGGATAAGTTTAATAGCTTATCATTTGTGACAATTTCACCTTCATTTGATAAATTATATAAAATTTCAAAAGTATTTAATGAGAATCTTAAATCACCTGAAGAGTTTAGAGCGATTGTTTTAAAAACATCATCTTCGATTGTTAAATCTTTCGGGAAGATTTCTTTATTGTTTGATATTTTTTTTAGATATTCATAAATGTCATCGTTAGAAACTTGTTGTAATTCGAAAATAATTAAACGTGATCTAATTGCAGGGTTAACAGTATGATAAGGATTATTCGTTGTGCATCCAATAACGTAAATATTGTCAAACTCGATTTCAGGAAGTAGGATATCCTGCATAGGTTTAGTTAATCTATGAAATTCATCAAGAAGAAGGATAACTTTTTTAAATCTTTTAGATTCTTCGATTACAGTTTGTAAATCCTTTTTTGTACAATTTACAGCATTTAATATCTTAAATTTATAATCTAGTTCATTTGCTAATGAATTTGCAATTGAAGTTTTTCCAGTTCCAGGGGGACCATATAGAATAAACGAGAACATTTTTTTGCTTTCTACTATTTTAGTAAGAACTTTTCCATCACCGATTAAATGATGTTGACCGATAATATCATCGATTTTACTTGGACGTAATTTATTAATAAGTGTTTCCATGGTTCCTCCTTTAGTTTTGTTATATAAATTATTATATCATAATAATGATTAATGATGTTAAGAGTTTAATTTAAATCATAGAATACACTAGAGATTATAAAATTTTACATATTTTGAAATTTATGATAGAATATAATAATCACAATTAGGGGATGTTTAGGATTCGACAGGGATGCTAGTCTTCTTGGTGGCATGTAGGAGGGTTGTCTCCTTTAACAACACATCAGTTAAATATAACTGGCGAAAAAACAAATTACGCTTTAGCAGCTTAATAAGCTAAAGGCTGATTACTTTGTTTGACTGTGACAAAGCTAATCGGTTCATTCTTAGCAGTCTACGATTTTTTTCTTCCGTTTGTAGAAAAAAATAAGAGATTAATCAAACTCGTTTTTCATTGCCTGTTTATCGGCTTAAGTGGAGAATTAAATTTAATAGGTAAACTAAACATGTAGAAGCTAAGGGGAGGCATTTTTGGACGCGGGTTCAAATCCCGCCATCTCCATATAGAATTTAAAGAAAGTAAACCTTTTTGGTATTGCTTTCTTTCTTTTTTTATTAGGAAAAGCTAAGTACATAAATGTTTAAATATAATAATACACTTTACAATTTTTGTATGTAGCCCTTACTTAATAAGTAGGGGATTATTTTTCATTCATTTATTTAAAAAGTTTTTAAATATCACTTGACTTTGCACCTTTCAGAAGGCGCAATTGATGATGTAAAGTAGCGGATGTAGTGAGTAACAGAAGAAATAAAAAACAGACTCTTACAAAGACAAGATATTGGTTCTAGCAACAGTGTTAGCTATCCTCGAAATAGTAAACACAATTCTTGAAATCTTTGTAAAAGTCTGCAAATAGACCATTAGGTAACGGAGCTTATAAAAGCTCCTAGTACCTAAATGTTTACTCACATTGTATCATAAAAATAGAAAAAATACAAACTATGATAATAGTACTAGTAATATTTGCCATGATAATTTCTATTATCTTAAAACTTATATAGGAGGTTTTACAATGATAGATCAAGTAATTAAGCAAATAGAAGAATTATTTAATAGTGATTTAACAGATTATAGAATTTCAAAAGACGCAGGATTGCCACTTAGTGTTATTCAAAATTACCGCAGTGGTATGTATGAGTTAGAAAATATGAGTTTTAAAGTGGCAAAGAAATAAATTAGATATTCGAAGAAATTAAAAAATGACAAATGATGGTTATTATTAATGGATTAGTGTTATAAGAAAGTTCAACAGTAAGATAAAAGAAAAAATAGAAGCTCTAATCAAAGACTAGAACTTCTAAAAAAACGAACGGTAATCAAGGTGAAGTCCTAAGCCACTTCACCTCGCTACTAAGATAATAATAACAAAAAAATGGTTTAAATTCAATAAAAAAGAAGGTTAGTATATGGAGGATAAACTAATTAAAGAAATAGAAGAACTTTTAAATAGTGAAATTAGTAGTTTTAAAATAGCTAAAGATTTTGGAGCTACTTATTCACTACTTTCTGATTACAGAAATGGCATAAGAAAAATAGAGAATATGACATTACAAGTAGCAAAGAAATTAATTAGATATTTGAAGGAATTAAAAAATTATAAATGAAGGTTGTTATTAATGGATTAGTGTTATAAGAAAGTTCAACAGTAAGATACTGGATAGAAGAAAATTAAAACGATTGTGCTTGTTGTCATTTAGTTGATGAATAAAAAGCGTTTCTAGGATATATGGAAGAAGATGAATACGAAAAATTAGTATTTCAAGCAGATTTTGAAGATGATCGAGAAAGATTATATCAATTTTACATTAGTAAATACAAAGCAGTGTTAGATGGAGAAAGGTTCGCTCTTGACTGTTTAAGAAATGAAAGATTAAGCCCCAAAATAAGTTTTTTTTGTGGGGGAAATTTAGGGGAAAAGTATCTAAATACTTGTTAAAATTTATTATTTTCCTGGATACTTCTGTTATATTTCGAAATGAACTAAATACACTCTGGTATGTTGATAAATACAACGTTTATACTTTCGTTATAATTCGTTATATTTCAAATTTAGAGGATGTATGATATAATATATCTATAATCAAAAGGAAGTAAAAAGGATGCTAATTAAATTTTCAGATAGATTTTATTATACAAAACAACGATATATGTATTTAGAGCCAACGCTTGGTTATGTAAGAGGTGAATACTTCTCAGTAATGTTAGATTCAGGAAATGGACCTGCACAAGTAGAAACATTTCTAAAAGAATTAAAAGAAAATGATTTACCGATGCCGAGTTATGTGATATTAACACATCATCACTGGGATCATAGTTTTGGAGCGGCGTATTTAGATATTCCAGTAATCGCTACTGATAGAGCTAGAGATTCTTTAATCGAATTATCTCAACTAGAATGGGATGATGAGAGTCTGTATCAAAGAGTCAAGGATGGAACGGAGATAAAATACAGTGCGGATGTTATAAAGAGAGTATATGAAAATCATGAGATAAAAATTAGAATTCCAGATATGCCTAAAATGGCTGATTTTAATTTAAATCTTGGAGGAGTTAAAATTAATTGTATATACAATGATAACTCGCATTCTAATGATGCATTTTTAATTTATATTCCAGAGGAGAAAGTCTTGTTTTTAGGTGATAGTCACGCTAAAAATTATTATACGAAACCGATGGCATATAACAAACAAAAGCTTCGTGATTATATAGATAGAATATCGATTCTTGACTTTGAACATGCTGTTCCCGGTCATGGGAATATTTTCACAAGGGAAGAATTATTAGACTATCTAGAAAAAGAATATGCAAAAATGAGGTGATTACATATGAATTTAATGATGTCTCTCGATTGGATTCTTTTAATTGCGATGTCCTTAACTTTTTGTCAACAATTGTTTTCAAAAAAAATTAATTTTTTGGGAATTTTGTCAGTACTTAGTTTAGCGACATATATAGCTCTACATTCATATTCTACAGGTATAAGTATTTTTGTTCTATTGTTATTTATTGGAGGTCTATCTCTAATAGGACTAGAGATGTTTGTTCCTGGTGGAATAGTTGGAACAGTAGGGATCATTACCGTGATTTATGCAATAATCTACATTAATAAGTCAACATATCATATTGCATTTATTTTAGTTGTTTCTTTAATACTTGCAGCTATTCAATTTTATGTTAATAGAAATGTTTTCCATAAAAGGTTAATGTTATTAAATAGACTTGTTCTTAACGATTCTATTTCAACAGAGGATGGATATGTGGCGAGTGAAAGTAGATTAGAATTAATAGGAAAAAAACTTCAAGCATATACAGATTTACGTCCAGCAGGAGTTGCTGTTTTAGGAAATGAAAAGTTGGATGTAGTAACTGATGGAGATTTTATAGAAAAGGGTAATGAAATAGAGATTATACGTGTTGAAGGAATGCGTATAGTAGTAAAAAAAATATAAATATTATAAGGAGGTAGTATTATGCCAGAATTAATATTCTCAGGTATTATCGTGGTAGTTGTATTGATTGTGCTATCGATATTCTTTACTTTCTTCCCTCTTGGACTTTGGATTAGTGCCATTGCCGCTGGAGTTAAGGTAAGTATCTTTACACTTGTTGGTATGCGACTAAGACGTGTTATTCCAAGTAGAGTAATTAATCCGATGATTAAAGCACACAAAGCTGGTTTAGCTGTTACTATTAATCAATTGGAAAGTCACTATTTAGCAGGGGGGAATGTCGATAGAGTAATTAATGCTCTTATCGCAGCTCACAGAGCTAACATAGTAAGTTTAACATTTGAACGTTGTGCTGCTATTGACTTAGCAGGACGTGATGTACTTCAAGCAGTTCAAATGAGTGTTAACCCAAAAGTTATTGAAACACCCTATATTGCAGGGGTTGCAATTAACGGTATTGAGGTAAAAGCAAAAGCAAGAATTACCGTTCGTGCAAACATTGAACGACTTGTAGGGGGAGCTGGAGAAGAAACTGTTATTGCCCGTGTAGGTGAAGGTATTGTTTCTACAATCGGTTCTTCTGAATCACACACAGTTGTTCTAGAAAATCCAGATAGAATTTCTAAAACAATTTTAGATAAGGGATTAGATGCAGGTACTGCATTTGAAATCTTATCGATTGATATTCTAGATGTAGACATCGGTCAAAACATTGGTGCCAACTTACAAACAGAGCAAGCTATTGCAGATAAAAATATCGCTCAAGCAAAAGCTGAACAACGTCGTGCCATGGCGGTTGCGGCTGAACAAGAGATGAAAGCTAGAATTCAAGAAATGCGTGCGAAAGTTGTAGAAGCTGAAGCAGAATTACCGTTGGCTATGGCAAAAGCTTTCCAACAAGGTAATCTTGGTATTATGGATTATATGAATTATAAGAATTTAGAAGCTGATACAGGTATGAGAGATTCAATTAAACGTATGTCACAACCTGAAACAGGAGCAGGTAAATAATTAGATAAAAAGGAGGATGTGAAATGTCATTTTTAATTTTCGCAGCACCAATAACATTTATCATAATTTTTGCTATTTTTGCAATGGTTTTTGCTTCTGACAGTAAAAGATACAGAAAAAATTTAGATAATTCAAAACAAATGGAGCTAGACAATGCTCGAGCTCAAGCGCTGAAGGCAGTTGAAGAGATGAAAAGAATCAAAGAAGCTGCCAATAGGGATTCTAATGAATTTAGAAATAGACAAAGTTCTTTATCTGATCAACAAGTTTATAAAGAAGATATATATGAACAACAAGTTGATAACTCTACTATGAACAAATATCAACAGTATTATAATGAAAAATACAATAAAGGTCGTAATAAGTTTTCGATGCAAAGAAATTTTGACCAGCCTAGTAATGCTAAAAACAATACTAAAAAATTAGAATTTTCTCAAGAAAATCTTGTTCGAGGATTGATTGCAAATGAGTATCTTAACAGAAACTCTAGGAGGGGAAGATGAGTAGTTTAGCGATTCCTATAATTTTCCTAATAGTTTCACTTATTATTGATAAAGCCAAGAACAATAAAAAAAATAATAAAGAAACTGTTAAGAAAGTTAAGCAGAAGAAAGTCCCTAAACAATTTTATAAAGAGTATAATCAAAGGGATAATCGTATTCCAAAACATGAATCTTCTCAGCAACAATTTTTTGAAAGAAAACCACGTGTTATAGTAGATAAAGAAAAAGAAATATTTTCAAATTCTTTAACTTTTGATAAAGAAAAAATTGTGAATGATATAATTTTTTCGGAGATTTTGTCTAAACCAAAAAGTAAAAGATAATAAATAGGAGGTATGAGATGAAAAAATCATTTAACTATATTAGTTATTGTATTTATTCATTTATGCCTCTTTATTTTGTTTTACTTATTTATAATTTTGTAAAACAAGATTTAGATGCACTCTTATTAACTACAATACTAACGATAATATCTATTTTTTCTTTAATAATTCACAATGGGAGTAAACCTTCAAATATATTTGTTTGTAGTAAAAAAGAAATTTCTAGACAAAGCGGTATTGATTATTATTACTTAATCTTGATGATAATTATTACATTTTTGATTATAAATCAAAAACTTCAATTTTTATGGAAAATAGTTATACTATTAGTTCTATTCTATATGTTATTTATGATTTTATTTAAATATAAAAACTATATGTTAATATTATTAGGCTACAAAATGTACATAATTCGTGATAAAATAGTATATAGTAAAAAAAGTCAAGAAGAGTTATATAAAATATTAAAAGATAAGAAGAGTTTGCAGATATTAGAAGTATCTAATAATATTTATATAGAGAATGAAAAGTATAGTATGACGAATTTTTATTGTAAAGATTTTTAAGAAGA
The DNA here is from genome assembly GCF_041433745.1 of Gemella sp. 27098_8_149. Classification (NCBI taxonomy): domain Bacteria; kingdom Bacillati; phylum Bacillota; class Bacilli; order Caryophanales; family Gemellaceae; genus Gemella; species Gemella sp. 27098_8_149. Next base: position 116,387 of record NZ_JAPWCB010000002.1, read on the forward strand.
TATATTTGTTTATATTTAAATGAAAAATATTTAAGGAGAATAAACTATGAGAGTTGTTGATATCATAGATAAAAAGAAAAAAAATAAAGAACTTACAAAGGCTGAAATTGAATTTTTACTAGGGGGCTACCTTAAAGGAATGGTACCTGATTATCAAATGAGTTCGTTTTTAATGTCTGTATATTTTAATAATATGACAAAAGATGAACTTACTAACTTCACTTTAACTATGAGGGATTCTGGAGATACAATCTACTTTGACGATTTAGATCATTATCTTGTTGATAAACATTCTACGGGTGGTGTAGGTGATAAGGTTACTGTAGTTTTAGGACCTATCTTATCAGCTGTAGGAATGGCTACAACAAAGTTATCTGGTAAAGGTTTAGGTCATACTGGAGGAACGATTGATAAGTTTGAAGCAATTAGAAACTTTAAATTTAGTACTACAAAAGAAGAACTAGTAGAAGTAGCTAGTAAAACTGGAGTGGGTCTAATGGGTTACAGTGATAATATTGTGCCATTAGATAAAAAAATATATGCATTACGTGATGTGACTGCAACAGTAGATAGTATTCCATTAATAGCAAGTAGTATTATGAGCAAGAAACTGGCTATTCAATCTGATTTAATTATTCTAGATGTAAAAGTCGGTGACGGTGCTTTCATGAAAACTATTGAAGATGCGAGAGAATTGTCACGAAGAATGGTTGAAATTGGAAATAGTGTAGGTAGAAAAACCATTGCAGTACTGACTAATATGGAAGAGCCATTAGGGTATAATATTGGTAATGCTAATGAAATTATCGAAGGAATTGAAGCATTAAAAGGTAACTGGTCTGATGATCTTAAAGAGGTAGTTTATGAAATTGTCTATTTAGCTTTAAAACACAAAGGTGAAGTTAAGACATACGAAGAAGCTGCTAAAAAAATAGATGAAGTTATTGATAATGGTCATGCTTTGGAATTATTAAGACAGTTCATTGAATTAAGTGGAGGAGACGGCGAAGTAGTAAACAATTATGAACTGTTACCAACACCTAAATCAGTATTAGAGGTGTTCTCAGAAGAAGACGGTTATGTAACAAAAATCAAAGCGGAAGAAATAGGAAAAGCAGCTATGGTTATTGGGGCTGGGCGCGCTACTAAAGAAGATGAGGTTGATCACGCTGTAGGAATCGAGCTTAAGAAAAAAGTCGGAGATAAAGTGAAAAAAGGTGAAGTTATTGCTGAAATTTACTTTAACGATGAAAAAAATGTTCAATCTAGTAAAGAAATGGTCTTAGATGCTTATGTAATTGGAAAAGAAAAAATAGAAAATATTAAAAATATATTAGAAGTTATAGAATAGAGGTAAAAAAATGGGATTAAATAAATATATTGATCATACAATTTTAAAGGCGACAGCAAGTAGTTCGGATGTTCAAAAACTTTGTGAGGAAGCAATTGAACATAAGTTTTATAGTGTTTGTGTTAATGGTTGTTACGTAGCTGATGCGAAACATCTTTTACAAGGAACTGATGTTAAAGTTGCGGCTGTTGTAGGATTTCCATTAGGCGCAATGACTACTGCTGCAAAAGTATTCGAGGCTAAAGAGGCAGTAGAAAATGGAGCAAGCGAAATAGATATGGTTATCAATGTTGCTAAATTAAAAGATGGTGAATTTGATTATGTAGAAAATGAAATTCGCCTTATTAAAGAAGCGATTGGTGATAATGTCTTGAAAGTTATTATCGAAACTTGTTATTTAACTGATGAAGAAAAAGTTAAAGTGTGTGAGTTATCACTAGTAGCTAAAGCAGATTTTGTCAAAACTTCTACTGGTTTTGGAACTGGCGGAGCAACGTATGAAGATGTAAAACTAATGAAATCAGTTGTGGGTGACAATGCAAAAGTTAAAGCAAGTGGTGGAGTTAGAGATAAGGAAACAGCACAAAAATATGTTGATCTTGGAGCAGAGAGATTAGGAACAAGCTCAGGAATAGAGATTGTAAAATAATATAATTTACTGAATGCCTAAATGTTAAAATGTTATTTTACTTATTGTAATTAAGAAATTTCTGATGATAAGATAAAAAGTATTAAGTTACACTGTTAAGAAGATAAAAAAACTCAGATTAACATAAAAAAATAATTTTAATAAGTTTTAGAGTATAATTCCTAAGAGGTTATTGTATATCTAATAAATATTATGAGGAGCGATTTACCGATGATGATTTTGTTAATCATCATATTGGTGGAGCGTTCCTTTTTTTATTTTTTGATATTACTTAATTCTTTAGAAAAAGTATATCTTTATTTTTAAAAAGTAAGAAAGCGTTTCTTTTATGCTTTAAGAGAACTTAATCTAGTGATATTTTAATTATCTGTAAATAAAAAAATTATTTTTTGCTGTTTTGTCTTGAGGGGGAGGCTAAATTGTAATAGCTATATTTTTTTGATAGAATAAAATTGCAATAATATGTATTTAGGAGCAGATTTTTATGCGAACACAAAGTAAAAATAATAAAATTTTAAAGTTTTCAATTAGAAAATTATCATTTGGGGCAGCCCCTGTTGTTATTGGGGCATTAATCTTTGGAAGTTATATGCCAACTAAAGCTTACGCAAGTGATAATGGTATAAATGTAAATTATACTTATCTAACTGAAAATGAGCTTACAGAATCGGAAAAAAGTTTAATTAAAAATAGTAAACCAAATGATTTGAAAAACAATGAAACGTACTACATGGTTTATAAGAAAGAAAGTCATGATGCTAGTGCTGATACATTGAAGTCGAAATTATTACCTAATACAGGAGAAAGTTCATTGCCACTCGCTGGTTTAGGTCTAGGAACAGCTGTTCTAGTAGTTTTTCTAATATCAAAAAAACATAGAAATAAAGTACTTAGTGTAGTTTTGATTGGGACTCTAGGACAAAGTGTTGTAGTACCGTATCATTCTTTTGCTTTAGAGAATAATGATTTAGTTCAATACAACACAAACACAACAATTACTAATTCTTCTGAACTTGCTAAAGGTGTAATTCATATAGATGGCTACAGATATATGGGATTTTTCACACAGAGTGATTTAAATGAGTTTTCTAATGATTTTAAAAATATTCTTCCTCAAAAAATTAAAACTCCAGTTGAAGAAAAGACCGTTTCTACTAAACAAGAAAAATCGTTAACTAAAGTAGGAAAAAAGGAGAATACAGCACAACCAAAAACTGAAGCAGGAATAGAAGAAACTAAAAAAGAACTTCATAAACAAAACGAACAGGTTGTGAAACCTAATATAAAATATAAAACAACACCAGGGGAAGGGGAACTTAACTTATCTATAAATAAACCAGAACTTAGAACAACTGTGGAAGTTATTCCTTTTGAAACTGTTAGAAAGTTTGATGTCACATTACCAAAAGGGGAATCAAAAATTCTTAATGAAGGAATCAATGGAGAAAGTACAGTATTTAGTGAAGTATCTACGGTTAACGGCAAAGAAATTAGCAAGGTTATCAAAAAAACTATTACTAAACAACCTGTTAATAAAGTTATTGCTGTAGGAGTTGGAATCTCTGAGAAAGGCGAAGCATTAGTACAGCCGGAGAATCCAGAAGGAGTAGTAAGTGAAAAAGGCGAAGCGTTAGTACAACCAGAGAAGCCGATAGGAGTAGTAAGTGAGAAAGGCGAAGCGCTAGTACAACCGGAAAACCCAGAAGGAGTGGTAAATGAGAAAGGCGAAGCGCTAGTACAACCGGAAAACCCAGAAGGAGTGGTAAATGAGAAAGGCGAAGCACTAGTACGACCAGAGAAGCCGATAGGAGTAGTAAGTGAGAAAGGCGAAGCGTTAGTACAACCAGAGAAGCCGATAGGAGTAGTAAGCGAGAAAGGTGAGAGTCTAGTACAACCAGAGAACCCGACAGGAGTGGTAAGTGAGAAAGGCGAAGCATTAGTGCAACCAGAGAACCCAGAAGGAGTGGTAAGCGAGAAAGGCGAAGCATTAGTACAACCAGAGAAGCCGATAGGAGTAGTAAGTGAGAAAGGCGAACCGTTAGTACAACCAGAGAATCCAGAAGGAGTAGTGAGTGAGAAAGGTGAACCGTTGGTACAGCCGGAGAATCCAGTAAAAGAAATTCTAAAAGAGAAAAAACCACCTGTATTAACATTAGCTAAGATCGAAGAACATACTCTTGATCGTTCTGCTAACTTGGCATACACTTTAGAAAATGAGGATTCAGTTGAGATTAAATCTATTGTAGCAGAAGTTCGTGATGGTGAAAATGTAGTTAAACGATTAGATTTAACTACATCTAAATTAAAAGATATTGCAGATAATCTTAAATTGTATAAAGACTATATCGTCAGAACAACTATGATTTATAATCGAGGAAAAGTAGATGAGACTTCAGTATTAGAAGAAAGACCGCTAAGGCTTGATTTTAAAAAAGTTGAAGTTAAAAATATCAAAGAAACAAGCTTGATACATGTTAACGAACAAGGTGAGGAAAGTGATAGTAGCTTATTAAACGCTATTCCGGAAAATATAAAAGAATACTATTTGAAAGTGACTTCTCGTGATAATAAAACAACCAAGCTTGCTATTGATAAAATAGAAGAAGTAAAAGTTGGAGAAGATTGGTTTTATAAAGTTAGTGCAAAAGCTCAAGACCTAGTACGAAGAACGAGTGAAAATAAAATAGAGGATACTTACTCTTATTATATTGCGAAACCAAAACCACATATTGGGGATGTGTACTATGATTTTAAAGATTTAATAGATGCTATGCAAAAAACTCCTTCGGGAACATTCAAACTTGGGGCTGATTTGAGCGCAGTTAGTATAAAACCGCTTGGAAAATCTTATGTTACTCAGAAATTTACAGGAACATTAACAAGTGTTGATGATAAGCATTATTCAATTCATAATTTAGGGCACCCTCTATTTAGTAAATTAGAGAATGCAACTATTAAAAATATAAACTTAGAGAATGTAAATATTAATCTACCAGGGGAAAATAACGTTGCCACACTTGCTCAGACAGCAAAAGGTGGAACTATTGAGAATATTAAAGTAACGGGTAGTGTCACTGGAGCAAACGAAGTAGCTGGTATTGTTAATAAGCTAGATGAAGGGAAAATGACTAATATTGCATATATTGGTAAAGTTCACGCTACTGGTAATAAAGGTTGGAATCTTGCTGGAATAGCAGGTGATGTTTGGCGTGGTAATATTGAAAAAGCCTATGTTGACGCTGAAATTACAGGTGATAGATCACGAACAGGAGGAATAGCAGGTAACATAAGCCATGGTTATAACTCTGATGGCATAGGTAGATGGGGATATATAAGAAACTCTGTAGCAAAAGGAATTATTGATGTTCCTAATAGTGGAGAAAATGGAGGTCTTATAGGTAAAAACTGGCCTTGGGGTGTTATTGAAAATACTGTTACAATGATGGATGTTAAAAGAGGAGATGTATTTTTTGGTTCAAATGACATGGACAATGAATATGTTACTGATTGGGTTGTTAATAAGAATTTCACAGTAACAGGTATTAGTAAAGGTGGAAAAACTCATAGAAACTCGCATAGAATCAAAGATATCGCTAAAGATGAAGCAGATATGAAAATTCAAGCGATGATGATTACTGCTGATAAATTAGTTAGTACACAACCAACTGTAGATAAGCTTAACAACAAAGTTTCTTACGAAGATGAATATAAAAATATTCAAGATTACCAAGAAAAGCGTGCTCAGGCATATCGAAATATAGAAAAACTACAACCATTTTATAATAAAGATTGGATTGTAAATCAAGGTAATAAATTAGCTGAAAATTCTAACCTAGTAACTAAGAAAATTTTATCGGTAACAGCTATGAAGGATACAGAATTTGTGACTGATTCAGAAAATGCTAATAAAATCATGGTTCATTATGCTTATGGAACAAAAGAATTGTTTAATATTTCTGCAAAAGAATCTCAAGTAGCTCAAGTGAAAGAATATAGTATAGAAAACTTAGGAGGAATAGTATATACGCCGAATATAGTTATTAAAAATAGAGATGCTTTAGAAGCTAAAGTTAAAGAATTATTACTATCTGTTGAGTTACAGTCTCAAGCTGTTCGTAATATACTTGAAAAGAGAGATACTAAAAATGATCCTACAGCCAATAGTGAAGCTCGTCAAAATGGATATATTCGTGATTTATTCTTAGAAGAAAGTTTCAAAGAGGTCAGAGATAATATCGATAAGTTTGTTAAGAAACTTGTAGAAAATGAGGAACATCAATTAAATGAGGATGAGTCTGCTAAACTTTCATTAATTAAAAAAATCGAAAAAAATAAAACTAATATTATGCTTGCTTTAACATACTTAAATAGATATTATGGAATTAAATATAATGGTGTAAATATAAAAGATATGAATATAAAAGATATGATGACTTTCAAACCAGATTTCTATGGGAAAAATGTAGACGTGCTTGATAGACTTATCAAAATTGGTTCTAAGGAAAGTTACATAAAAGGTGATCGTACGTATGATGCATATAGAGAGGTTATTGCTAGCGGTACTGGTAAAGCTAATTTACATGAATTTTTAAATTATAATATGAAATTATTCACAGCGGATACAGATTTAAATGATTGGTTTAAACATGCAACAGAAAAAAATGTTTATATATCTGAACCGACTACCACAACTCAAGATTTTGTAAATAAAAAACATAGAGCCTATGATGGATTAAATAATTTCATACATGGTCGTATGATTTTACCGTTATTGACTTTGAAAAATGCTCATATATTCTTAATTTCAACATATAATACTTTAGCGTATAGTTCTTTCGAAAAATATGGAAAATATACAGAAGAAGAACGAAATAAATTTAAAGCAAAAATTGATGAAGTAGCAAATGCGCAACAACGATACTTAGACTTCTGGTCTCGTTTAGCATTGTCATCAGTTCGAAATAAATTATTGAAGAGTGATAATATGGTGCCAACTGCAGTTTGGGATAATCAAAATTATAGTGGTGGTTCTAACCGTTATGGATTTGCGAATAATGGAAAAGTAGTAGCTCCTGTTCGTGAGTTATATGGACCAACATGGCGTTATCACAATACAAATGGAAGCATGGGAGCTATGGCTAGAATCTATGGAAGACCATATGAAGATGACGCAGTGTTCTTTATGGTGACAGATATGGTTAGTCAATTTGGTATTTCGGCATTTACTCATGAAACAACCCATGTAAATGACCGCATGTTGTACTATGGAGGTAACTGGCATCGTGAAGGTACGGATCTTGAGGCGTATGCACAAGGTATGCTACAAACACCCGATAGTTCTACGACAAATGGAGAATATGGAGCTCTAGGGTTAAATATGGCATATGTTCGACCAAATAATGGGGATCAGTGGTATAATTATGACCCTAATAAATTGAGAAATAGACAAGAAATAGATGCCTACATGAAACGCTACAATGAAGCGATGATGATGCTAGATCACTTAGAAGCTGATGCAGTCATTAGTAAAGGACTAGCTGATAATAGTAAATGGTTTAGAAAAATAGATAAAGAATATCGTTATAAAGATTCATTTAACGAGTTACTAAAACCTAATCAATGGGATAAGGTAAGAGACTTAAAAGAAGAAGAAAAAACTAAACAATTGACTTCTATTAATGATTTGATAGACAATAACTTTGCGACTAAGCATGGTGTTGGAAATGGACGTTATCGTCCAGAAGACTTGATGCCAAATTCTGCATATGTAAATGTAAATATGATGGCAGGTATTTATGGAGGTAATTCAAGCGATGGGGCACCTGGTTCATTATCATTCAAGCATAATGCATTCCGTATGTGGGGATACTATGGTTACGAAGATGGATTTATCAGTTATGTTTCAAACAAATACAAAGATGCAGCTAATAAAGAAAAACTTTCAACTTTAAGTGATAAGTATATTATCAAAAAAGTATCTAAAGGGGCATTCGAAACTCTTGAAGCTTGGAAAAAACACTGGTATGGAGAAATTTTAGAGAAAGCTAAACATGGATTTGCTGAGATAGATATTGATAATGTTCATATAACATCTTATGAACAACTGCAACAAATGTTTAAAGAAGTAGTTCAAAAAGATTTAGATCAAATGACTAAGACTGGTAAAGAATATTATGGAAATACAGTCTCACTTAAAACTAAGGTGTTTAAACAACTTCTAAAAGTTACAGATGGATTTTCAGAAAATCTATTCAAATAATTAAGGTTATATCTTAAATACTTTGTAACTTTATAAAATTTTTAGGATAATTATAGAAGAAGCGACTTAAAAATAGGATTCTAAAAAATCTAGATTTTTGGCGCTTCTTTTTTATGATATTTTTATAAATATAGCTATAGAAAAAGAATAATAGCTAATAATACATTGTTTTTTATAGCTAATTCTACCTATTTATAGTATAATAAAGGATGGTTTATTATGGCGTGAAACAAGAATCGTTATTATAAATTAATTCACGCAGGAGATTGTGGACTGATAAAAAAGACCACGTAATAAGATTAGAGAAATCGTAAAGGAGATTTTAAATGTTACCAAAGTCATTTGAACAATATAAATTTAATGAATTTGTAAATAAGGCAGTAATAGATTTAGGATTTGATAATCCAACAAAAATTCAAGAGAGAGTATTCTCACCAGTATTAAAAGGGAAAAATATTGTAGCAAAATCACAAACGGGAAGTGGGAAAAGCCATTCTTTCTTACTACCAATTTTTAGTAAATTAGATGTAACTAAGAAAAAAACACAAAGTATAATTTTAGCACCGACAAGAGAGCTTTCTAGACAATTATACGATATGGCATTGCATATTGCTAGCTTCAGCGAAGAAGATATTAAAATCACACTATGTATTGGTGGACAAGATTTAAATAGAGATATTGAAAGAGTATCTAATGCTCCACATATTATTATCGGTACACCAACACGTGTATTAGAATTAGATAGAGCAAGTGCCTTAGCTATTAAAGAAGTTGAGAGTCTTGTAATTGATGAATGTGACATGATGATTGACTTAGGATTCATGGAAGACGTTGATAAAATTTCTAAAAGAGCAGCAGAAAATTGTCAATTTTTAGTATTCTCAGCAACTATTCCAACACAAATGAATCACTTCCTAAAAAAATATCTAAAAAATGCACAGTATATCGAAGTCGATAATGCAAAATTTGGAAAAATTGAATATATTTTAATTCCAGAGAAAAGTTCATCTCGATTAGAAAAATTACACGAAATTACTACAGTTATTAATCCTTATTTAGCACTTATCTTCGCTAATAAGAAAACTGAAGTAGAGGAAGTAAGTAGTTACCTTATTTCTAAAGGATTAAATGTAGGTGTACTTCACGGAGATTTAACACCGCGTGAACGTAAACAGATGCAAAGAAGAATTAACAACTTAGATTTCACTTATGTTGTAGCTAGTGATTTAATGAGTCGTGGAATTGACATTGAAGGAGTAAGTCATGTAATTAACTTCAATATTCCTAATGATTTAGATTTCTTTATCCACAGAGCAGGACGTACTGGACGTGCTGGATTAAGTGGAGACTGTATTACAATTTATAACAATAAAGATGAAGAGAAATTACAAGATTTAGAAAAACGTGGAATTGAATTTAATCACCAAGATATTAGAAATGGTGAATTCGTTGAAGCTAAAGACAGAAATAAACGTCAAAGTAGAAAGAAAGTCGTAGCTGATCATAACTTAACTGAGAAATTAAAATCAAAAGTTAAAGTTTCTAAAAAAGTTAAACCAGGTTATAAGAAAAAATATAAATATAAAATGGATAAACTTAAACAAAAAGAAAGAAGAAAATTTGCTAAACGTAGCAATAAGGCGAATAGAGGTAAATAATGAAAAACTTGAAAATTGGATCACATGTGTCAATGTCTGGAAAAGAAATGATGCTAGGTTCTGTAAAGGAAGCAGCTAGTTATAATAGTGATACATTTATGATTTATACTGGAGCACCTCAAAATACTAGAAGAAAACCGATAGATGAACTGCGTATTGAAGAAGCTCATAAACTAATGAAAGAAAAAAATATAAGTGATATTGTAGTACATGCACCTTATATTATTAATTTAGCAAACACTATTAAACCAGATATTTACCAACTTGCAGTTGATTTTCTAAGGTTAGAAATTGAAAGAACTGAGAAGATTGGTGCTAAAAATATCGTTCTACACCCAGGATCACACGTTAAGGCGGGAGCTGATGTAGGTATAGCAAGTATTGTTAAAGGATTAAATGAAGTTTTAACAAAAGATATGAAACCTAATATTGCTCTAGAAGTAATGGCAGGAAAAGGTAGTGAATGTGGAAGAACATTTGATGAAATTGCTCAGATTATTGATGGAGTTACACTAAATGAGAAGTTAACTGTTACCTTTGATACATGTCACGTTTTTGAAGGCGGTTATGATATCGTTAACGATTTAGATGGGGTACTAACTGAGTTTGACAAGATAGTAGGACTAGATAGAATTCAAGTTTTACACATTAATGACAGTAAAAATACTTTAGGTGCGCATAAAGATCGTCATGAAAATATCGGATATGGTGGTATTGGCTTTGATGCAATTAATAGGATTGTACACCTAGAGGAATTCGCTAATATTCCTAAAATTTTAGAAACACCTTGGTATGGAGAAAAGAAAGATATTGCGCCTTACAAAGATGAAATTGCAATGCTAAGAAATAAGACGTTTGTAGACTTTAAAAAATAATTAGTACAGGAGGTTACCTATGAAAATATCAGAAGAAAAAGTTGATAAAATAATGAAACTTTTAAAAGAAAAAGGATATAAATATACTGAGAAGAGAAAAGCTATGGTTGAGCTTTTAGTAAATGAGGATAGATATATAAATGCAAAATATGTCTCTGAGACTCTTGGTAAAATGTATCCTGGACTTAGTTTTGATACAATCTATAGAAATCTAAGTACTTATGAAGAATTGGGGATTTTAGAAACAACTGAAATAAAAGGTGAAAAATATTTTAAAATAGGATGTTTAGAAACTGATCACCATCATCATCACCATATATGTTTAAGTTGTGGTAAAGCCAAAATAATTCATGTCCATGTATGTGATAATTTAGAAATAGAAGAATTGAAAGGTTATCAAATTGATGGTCATAAATTTGAGGTTTATGGTTTATGTCCAGATTGTTTGAAAAAAGAGGATAAAAAATAATGTTTGAAGGTATTTTACCAATTTACAAAGAACGTGGAATTACAAGTCACGATGTTGTTTTTAAAGCAAGAAAAATTCTTCAAATGAAAAAAATTGGTCATTCGGGTACACTAGATCCTGAAGTTGATGGAGTATTATTACTCTTACTTGGTGGAGCTACAAAAGTAAGTGATTATGCTATGGATTTAGGGAAAAGCTATAGAGCTGAAGTTTGCTTAGGTCTTAAGACTACTACTGAAGATCTTACTGGTGAAGTAATAGAAGAATGTAAAGTACGTGATATTAACATTAATGAGATAAAGGAGATTTTATCTTCAATGATTGGTGAAATAGAACAAACTCCACCGATATATTCTGCAATTAAAGTTAATGGTAGAAAACTTTATGAGTATGCTAGAAGAGGTCAATTTGATGTAGAAATCCCAACGAGAAAAGTTAACATTTATGATATTTCATTTATAGAAAACAGTGAGTATTATAAAGATGATAAGTTTTATTTTTCTATTGATATTAGCTGTGGTAAAGGAACTTATGTTCGAACTATAGCCACAAGTATTGGAGAAAAATTAAATTTACCTAGTACGATGAGTAAGTTAACAAGAACTAGAAGCGGTGAGATAACTTTGGAAAAGTGTTTGAAGTTATCAGAAGTTGAACAAAAAGTCCAAGAAGGAAACTTGGAGCAAAGCCTTTTAAGAAAAGAATATGCTCTTGAGGAGTTTCAATTTGTTGAAATACCGAAATTTAGAGCGAAGCAAGTAATGAATGGATTAAGATTTAGAAAAAATCAATTTCCAGATTACGATTTTACAGATGGAATAGTTTTTACATATGAGAATGAGGCAATTGCAATTTATCATCTAAAAGATAAAGATGACGAATTGTTATCAGTAAAAACGACATTTCCAAAAATAATAGAGTAGGTAGATGAAGATGGAAATATTTTATATTTCAGATATAAGTGAGATTAAGGAAGAAAATAAAAAGAGAGTTGCAGCATTAGGTTTTTTTGATGGTATTCACAAAGCTCATCAAAAAATAATAGGGAGTGCTGTAGAGGCTGCAGAAAAAGGGTTTATATCTGCAGTAATTACTTTAGATAAGAGTCCGAAAGAATATTTTGGAAAAACTAGTGAGGAATCTCTTACACCGACTAATAAGAAAAACGAACTATTAAAAAATCTTGGTGTGTATGAGGTATATTATTTAGAATTCAATGAAAAATTACAAAATTTATCGGCTGAAGAATTTATCAATAATATACTGAAGAAATTAAATGTAGATAAGGTTTTTTGTGGATTTGATTATAGATTCGGTTTTAAAGGATTAGGAACACCAGATTTGATAAAAGATAGTGGTATAGAAGTAACTGTTCTAGAAAAAGAGAAAATAGGTGAGGAGAAAATATCTACGACCGTATTAAAAGAATTCGTCAGAAAAGGTGAATTTTCGAAATATAATGAGTATACAGGAAGATTCTATTCTATTTCTGGTTTAGTAGTGAAAGGTAGGCAACTAGGAAGAACAATTAATTTCCCAACTGCTAATCTTGAATTATACGGTAAATATCTATTACCTGAGACGAATGGTGTATATATAACTAAGATTAAAGTTAATAATAATATTTATAAATCAGTTACAAATATTGGTTATAATCCGACAGTTTCAGATGAAAAAAATAAAAAATTTATAGAAACACATATTTTAGATTTCGATGAGGATATTTACGGAGAAAAAATCGAAATATACTTCTATGAATTTTTACGAAAAGAACAAAAATTTGAAAGTTTTGATCATTTAAAAGAACAACTAAAGCTAGATAAAAAAACTTGCGAAGAGAAAGATTACTAAAATCTTCGATATTGTTCAGATTTTAAATGTTATCTCTTGAATTATATTAAAAAATGTTGTACAATAACTTATGTTCCTTATTCGTGGTATAGAAACCCTCCAGGTTCTACACTAGGATTAAGGTCGCAAAATAAAATTATATGGAGGAAATTGCAATGGCAGCAATTAGTCAAGAAAGAAAACAAGAAATTATCGCTAAATTCCGTACTCACGAATCAGATACTGGTTCTCCAGAAGTACAAATCGCAGTATTAACTGCAGAAATCGATGCTTTAACTGAGCACTTAAACACTCACAAAAAAGATCACGCAGGTCGTCGTGGATTACTTAAAAAAGTTTTCCGTCGTCGTCACTTACTAGACTACTTAATTAAAAAAGATATCCAAAGATACCGTGAATTAATTAAAGCTCTAGGATTAAGAAGATAATTTTTAATAACAATAAAGGGAAGCAACTTGAGAAATCAATGCTTTCCTTTTTTATTTTTGTATAAAATTATGATGATACGTTAACACTGGAAAACTATTTTAGATAAGTTAATTATAGTAATAACTACTTTCCTAAAAAATATTTATAATTCTCTAAAAAAAGTATTGACATAATATAAAATAATTGATATACTATTAAAGTACTTCAGAGAGAGGTTCTTATTAAATATGTCTCAGTAGCTCAGCAGGATAGAGCAACGGCCTTCTAAGCCGTCGGTCAGGGGTTCGAATCCCTTCTGGGACGTTATCAAGAGTAGACTTTTGTCTACTCTTTTTTTTATAAGTATAATAAAAAAAGCGTCTAAACAACGCTCATTTTCACCTGTAGAACTTTTTTTATTTCAGGTATTTTTTCTATTAATGTTTTCTCTATTGCATATTTTAAAGTAATATGGGATAGTTCACAGTGAGCACATTCACCAAGGAATCTAACTTTTAATATACCATCTTTATAATTAATAAATTCAATGTTCCCGCCATCCATAATAAGTTTGGGGCGTATTTTTTCTAATTCAAATTTTATTCTATCTACTGTTTCATAATACTCTTTATTCAAAATACAACCACCTTTCTATATGTTATTATACTTGTGGCTATAAAAAAAGTCAATAAACTGAGTAAGCGTTATAAGATTTAATGAATACATAGGACAAAATCTGTATTAAGAATTAAAATATTTGAGTGAGAAGTTATAAACGTGAAGTGTTAATATAGTATTGAATTTGGGATTTTATTTATTTTAAATAGAAAAATAGTATATAAATTCATTAATATTTATCGACTACATTTGTAACTATTGAAATATTATTAGATTGATTATTAGAGCTAAAAATTTAGGATTTTATTGAACTTATATAAGTATACTGATAGAATACTGTTTCATGAAATTTTATTATTTTAAAAAATTCATAAAATTTTCACAAATAATTTTATAAAAAGTAAGCAAGATACTATTATTTTATTAAAAAAACGGTTATAATAATAAATAGAAAATAAAAATAAAGAGGGAAACATTTTATGGCTAATACAGAGAATCAATTAATCTTGATAACAGATGTAGCAGTTGGAAAATTCCAAGAGATGTTATTTGATGCTGATAAAAGAGATAGTTATTTAAAAATTTCTATAGAGTTACAAGGTACTCAAATGCAATATGCAATTGATATCAAGGATGAATTAGAAGCAGGAGATAAAGTACTTAACTTCGGCGATTTAAAAGTTATTGTTAATGAAGAAGACGAACTTCTGTTAAAAGGTCTTGAAATTGATTATGTTCAAGATGAATTTGGAAGTGAATTTACATTACACAATCCAAATATGATTGAAATTTATGATGATGAAGACGGTGGCTGCTGTGGAAACGGCTGCTGCTGCGGATAAATACAAAATAACAGTTAAAAGGAGAAATCAATACTATGAAAAACGTAGTAATTTTAGGTGCTGGTTATGCAGGACTAACAACTTTAAAAGGATTAAAAAAAGCTGCTAAAGCTGGAGAGGTAAAAGTTACTTTAGTAAACAAAAACTCTTATCACTATGATACAGTAAACTTACACGAAGTATCAGCAGGGAACATTGCATCAAGAGATATTTGTATCGATGTTAAAGATTTAGTATCTCCAGGTGTAGAATTTATTCAAGACGAAGTAATTAAAATTGATACAGAGAAAAAATTAGTATTAACTAAAAAACACGAACTTGATTACGATGTATTAGTAGTTGGATTAGGTTTCCAACCTGAAACATTCGGAATTGAAGGTATGGCTGAAAATGCAATGCCAATCGCCGATATTAATGCTGCAGAAAAAATCTCTGCTACATTAGAAGATAACTTCAGAAAATATGCTACAAGCGAAGAAAAAGATGTTAAAGACATCTCTGTAATCGTTGGTGGTACAGGTCTTGCTGGTATGGAATTCTTAGGTGAATTAGTTCACCGTAAAAAAGAATTATGTTCTAAATACGGAATTGATGAAAAATTAGTTAAAATTTACGGATTAGATGCAGCCCCAACATTATTACCAATGTTCACTAAAGAGTATAGTGATTATGCAAGAAAATACTTAGAAGATAATGGTATTGAAATTATTTTAGGAGCTGGAATTAAAGGTGCTACTAAAGATAGCTTCACTATTGAAGTTGATGGAGAAAGAAAAGAACTATTTGCATCTACATTAGTATGGACTGCAGGTGTTCGTGGAAACAAACTTATGGACGAAGCATTCCCAGAACTTTCTAAACGTGGACGTCTAGTAACTACACAACAATTAACAGTACCTGGACACGACGAGATTTATATCGTTGGTGACTGTGCGGCATTCATCGAAACTGGTCAAGAAAGACCATACCCAACAACAGCACAAATCGCTAACCAAATGGGTGCATACGTTGGAGCTAGAATCAGTGGAAAACAAGTTGGTGACTTCAAATACATCAACCGTGGTGTAGTATGTTCATTAGGACACAAAGATGGTATTGCAGATGTTATGGGTGGTAAAAAAGCTAAAGGTTTTGTAGCAGCTAAACTTAAAAAAATCATCGAAGCTAAAGCAATTTATGAATTAACTGACTTCGTAACTGCACTTAAAAATCAACGTATTCTTTAAGAAGAGTATTAAGTAAATTTGTAAAGAAGACTCTATGAATATGAGTCTTCTTTATTCAGATTGTTGACAAAACGACCAAAATATCAATGAACGTATTGATATTTTGGTCGTTTTTCAAAAAAATAAGCCTTATGGCTAAAGCATCAGTAGTATTAAGAGATAATTATATCTCTCTTAGTACTATTGTTTTCATATTTTGAACGCAACAAGACAACCAAGAGTACGACTGTACTTTGGCTTTACCTCTATATTGTGCATATCTATATCCGTGATTTTGTTTTGAATCTGCAAAGCTACGTTCTACTGTTTCTTTTCTTCTTTTATATAATATCTTACCTTCTTTAGATATACGTCTCAATCGAGCTTTATCATAATAATCTGCATTTATATGTCGTCTTATTATTTTTTTCTCATTTTTATCATCGCTTTTATATTGTTTATATCCATTTCTATCAATATTTCTGTATCTAAATATTTCACCTGTTCGTGTATCTACATATATATCTTTTTCATGTAAGTATTTAAAATATTTATTATCTTTTGATCTTGAAAATCTTCTATATCCTATTACTGAAAATATATTTTTTTTATCTAACTGTTTTAGTATATCTAGAGAATAATATCCGCTATCTAACGCAACTTTACCAGGTATTAATCCAAAGTTTTTTTCTATTTGATTTAATCTATCTATATACGGACCACTATCATGAACGTTACCTGGAGTTATATGGCAGTCTATAATAATATTATTCTTCCCGTCTACTGTTCGATGATCTAAATACATAAAGCCTTCTTCTTTATGATCTCTGTGATAATAACCACTATCTGGATCAGTAGTGTTAATTCGTTGTCTTTTTAGTTCTTCTTTTTCTTCATACTTAAAAGGCTTTTTTCCTATTTTTTCTCTCTCTTCATTTATTTCTTTTTCTAAGTCTAATTTTCTTTCTTTTACTTTTGTGGTAATTTCAATTTTGTATTTCTTTTTGTTTGCGTTAGCTTTAATGTGTGTTGAATCAGTAAAAAACTCTGTTCCGCCTACTAATTTTTTATCAATAGCTTGATTCACTATATTTATAAATATTTGTTCAAATATATCAGTTCCTTGGAATCGTCGAATATAGTTTTGTGAAAATGTAGAATAATGTGGAACTGGTTTAGAAAATGGTATCCCTAAAAACCATCTAAATGCAGCATCTGTTTCTATTCTTTTTATTGTTTCTCTCATAGATTTTATTCCATAGAAATCTTTTAAAAACACCAATTTGAATAATACTACAGGGTCTAAACAATTTCTTCCTGATGTGTGGCTATAGTATTCTTCTGTCAAATCATAAATAAATTTAAAATCAATCGCTTCGGCTACTTTTCTTAAAAAGTGATTTGGAGGAACTAATTCTGATAACGTCATTAATATTATTTCGTCTTTGATATTTTCTTTTTTATTAAACATACTAAAAACCCCTCTATATACTTATATTATAACATTTTTAGCACTTTTTCTCATTAAAATAGGCTGCTGACTCATGCAGTTTCTGCATTTGTCAACAGCCTGTATAAAGAAGACTCTATGAATATGAGTCTTCTTTATTTTTTGAAATGTATTTTGAATAGATGTTAAACATAATGCAATAAATTTGTTATTTATTGAGTTTTCAACCATGTTAGTTTGAAAAAAAGTTATAATTATGGTAAGATATAGTGTAGAGAAAATTTAACCAAATAAAGTTATGGGGAAAAATTATGATTTATAAAATAGTAAATACAGCGGAAGAATATGAACAAATTTTCAAATTAAATTATGAAACATTTGTTGAAGAAATTCCTCAACATGAAAAAAATGAAACAAAAAAATTAAAAGATAAATTTCATGATAAAAATATATATATTATAGCGAAAAAGAAAAATGATGTAATTGGGATGATTTCATTATCTGATCAAAGACCGTTTTCGTTAGATCTAAAATTAAATGATATTGATAAATTCTATAAAGGTAGTTACAAAAAACCTGTAGAAATTAGATTGCTTTCAATCAAGGAGCAATATAGAAAAACTAAAGTTTTTACAGAATTATTACAAAGAACGTTTAATTATATAATTCAAAATGCATACGACATTGTTTTTATTTCAGGTACAACACGCCAGGAAAAATTATATAATCACATAGGATTTGTAAAATTCCATGAAAATGTAGGGACAAAAGAAGCAGAGTATATGCCTATGTATCTTAAACTGGATAATGGTAATAAAGTTATTGAAAGATTGGCTAGAGCACAAAGAATAAACTTCTTACCAGGTCCAGTTGATTTATCTGAAGATGTAACAGCAAAATTATCTAAGCAATTATACTCACACAGAAGTAGTGAATTTGTTGCGTTGACTAAGGATACATTAGCGAAGATTGAAGGTATTTTGGATGTCAAACAAGCAACGATATTACATGGATCAGCTACACTAGCTAACGAAGCTATTATGGCTCAATTAAAAGGAAGAAATCTTATAAATGGGCTAGTTTTAGCTAATGGTGAATTTGGTAATAGGCTAGTTCGTGAAACAAAGAGACATGGGCTTAATATAGAGACTTATTCTGTAGGATTTGGAGAGAGCTTTGATCTTGATGTACTATCGGATAAACTTAAATCTGGAAACTATGATTTTGTTTATGTAGTTCACAACGAGACTAGTGTTGGAATATTAAATGATTTAGATGAAATTACTAGAATAGTTAAAGAAAATAACTTAGTCTTAGCAGTAGATGCAGTTTCAGCAGTAGGAGCAATTAAATATAGCTATAAAGATGTTGATTATGTAGCTTGTTCATCTGGAAAAGCATTTTGTTCTGTTGCAGGTTTAGCAATAGTTGGTTCTAACTGTGAGTTAGTTCCATTAGAAAACACACCATTATATCTAGATTTGCACTATGCGAACAAACTTACATCTATACCTTTCACTCAACCATCGATTTTAATGGAAGCTTTAAATACAGCATTAGATGCTTTTAAAACTGATGAAAGATATGAAAAGGTACAGGAAAAATATACGTATATGAAGGAAGGATTAAAGCAATTAAATCTTCCAATTATGAAATTTAAAGAAAAAGAAGTATCTCCAGTAATAATTACTGTAGAACTTCCTGAAAATATATGTTCACTTAATGTAGGTTCTTCACTTGCAATAAATAATATTTTTATTCATTACAAGAGTTCATACTTACAAGAAAGAAACATTATACAGTTTTCATTTATAAATATTAACACAACAAAAAATGAAATAGATTACACATTAAATATATTAAAACAAATGATAGGAGATTATTAATGGCAGTATTTAAAGTATTTTACCAAGAAAATTCAAAGGAGATTCCAGTAAGGGAGAACACTCAAGTATTATATGTTGAAGCTGATGGAGTACCAGCAGTTAGAAAGTATTTAGATGATAGAAACTACAATGTTGAACTTGTTCAAGAATTAAGTGAAGCATACTTAGAGTTTGAAAAACAATCTGAAGACTTCAAAGTGGAGAAAGTTAATGGATAAGATCATTAAAAAAAATGAAGTAGGTGTAGCTGCCATTGGTGGTCTAGGGGAAATTGGAAAAAACACCTATGCAATCCAATATCGAGATGAAATAGTTATTATCGATGCTGGAGTTAAGTTTCCGGGAGATAATATTCTAGGAATCGACTATGTAATCCCAGATTACTCATATATCGAGAAAAATGTGGACAAAATTAAAGCATTAATAATTACTCATGGTCACGAAGATCACATCGGTGGATTACCATTTTTACTAAGAAAAGTAAACTTACCAATCTATGGTGGACCTTTAGCTATTGGTCTTATAAGATCAAAACTAGAGGAACACAATTTATTGGCTAAAGCTGAGTTAAATGTAATAGATGAAGATACAGTGTTGAATTTTAAATACCTTAAAGTTTCATTCCATAACACTACGCACTCGATTCCTGATTCGTTTGGGGTAATTGTTAATACTCCGCAAGGAAATATTGTTCATACAGGGGACTTTAAATTTGATTTTACTCCCGTTGGTCAAGGAACTAACTTACATAAAATGGCTGCGATTGGTGAACAAGGTGTATTATGTTTACTATCTGATTCAACAAACTCTGAAAGAACTGAATTTACACAAAGTGAAAAAGAAGTAGGAAAAACTATCTCTAATATACTTCGAAAAGAAAAACATAGAGTTATATTTGCTACATTTGCTTCGAACGTATATCGTGTAAAACAAGTAGTAGAAGCATGTATTGAACATGGAAGAAAGATTGTGGTATTTGGTCGCTCTATGGAAAAAGCTATTAAAATAGGAACGGAGTTAGGTTATATTAAAGCACCTAAAGAAACGTTTGTTAATAGTAAATATCTAAGCCAAGTAGATCCTAATAAATTACTTATTTTATGTACAGGTACTCAAGGTGAGGAACTTGCAGCATTAAGTAGAATAGCTAATGGAACGCATAAGAAAATCACAATAATGCCGACTGATACTGTAATTTTTGCAAGCTCAGCTATTCCAGGAAATACATTGTCTATTAATAAGAATATTGATTTATTATCAAAACTTGGTGCAAATGTTATTACATCAAGTGTAAATAATGTTCATACATCAGGACACGGTTCAAAAGAAGAACAAAAATTAATGTTTAGACTTATTAAACCTAAGTATTTCATGCCAATTCACGGTGAGTATAGAATGCAGGTTATTCATGCTCAAACAGCGGCAGAGTGTGATATTCCATTAGAAAATTCATTTATTATGGAAAATGGTGAAGTGCTAGCCTTAACTAGTGATAGTGCTAGAATTGCTGGTAAGTTTGATGCATCTGATGTATATGTTGATGGATTAGGAATTGGTGATATCGGTAGTGTTGTAATTAAAGATAGAAAAGAACTTTCTGAAGAAGGTGTTATCGTAGTTTCAATTGCTATTGATTTTAAGAATAAAAAACTAATGAATAATCCAGATGTAATTAGCCGTGGATTTGTAAATGTAAATGAATCTACTGAATTATTTGCACAATCTAAAGTAATAATTAAAGATGCTGTATTAGCAGCATTAGAAAATGAAGAATGTGGTGTTTACCAAATAAGACTACAAATTTTAGAAGCTTTAGGAGAATTTTTAGAAAGTGAAATAGGAAGAAAACCTGTTATATTACCTACAATATTGGAGGTGTAAATATGAAATACAGAAGTGTATTTGATATTATAGGACCTGTAATGGTAGGTCCATCAAGTTCACATACAGCTGGTGCAGTGCGTATTGGTCTATTTACAAGATATATTTTTGGTGAACAACCAGAAAATGTAAAAATAACATTATATGGTTCATTTAAAGAAACATATAAAGGGCATGGAACTGACATTGCATTAATAGGTGGTTTATTAGGTTATAACACATCTGATAAACGCATAAGAACGAGTATGGAAGATGCAAAATTAGCAGGGATGGAGTTTGAGTTTATAGAAAGTGGAATTGAACACATTCATCCAAATACAGCGAAAATAGAAGTTGAAGCAGGCAGACATAGTCTAGATCTTATTGGAAAGTCAATAGGTGGAGGGAAAATGGTAATCTTTGAGCTTCTAGGTTTCGATGTGAACTTATCAGGAGATTTTCCTAGCTATTTCATATTTTATAAATTTAAAGACGATATTAAAAAAGATCTTTCAGTACAAATTGAAGAAATATTCGGTGATTTAAAAGTAAGTGAGATGTATTCAAGTTCTATTCTAGAGGGAATAAACTTATTAGTAGTAGAATCACAAAAAGAATTAACTGAAGATAAAATTAAGAAATTAACTGAACTAGATTATATTAATGAAGTAAAATTTGCAGATAGATTGTAGAGGAACCCGAATGTTTACTAGTTTAGCAGAAATAGTTGAAAAATCAAAATTAGAAAATAAACCAGTTTCTGAATTAATGATAGAACAAGAAATTGAAGTGAATGGCGTTACACGATCTGCAGTCGAAAAATTAATGAGAAGAAATTTAAATGTAATGATGCAAGCTGTCGAAGAAGGTTTGGCGGGAGTGAGTTCAAAAACAGGACTTACTGGAGGAGATGCTAAGAAGCTTCAAGAATATATAGATAGTGGCAAGTCAATTACAGGGAGTGACTTTTTAAACGGAGTTGCAGCAGCAATTGCAACTAATGAGGTAAATGCCTCGTTAGGTTTAATTTGTGCAACTCCAACTGCTGGATCGGCTGGAGTTCTTCCAGGTTGTATTCACGCACTTAAACAAAAATTCGATATTGATGAAGAAACACAATTAAAAATGTTATTTACAGCCGGAGCTTTCGGTTTTGTAGTAGCGAATAATGCTTCTTGTTCTGGTGCAGAAGGTGGTTGTCAGGCAGAAATAGGTTCAGCAAGTGCAATGGCTGCAGCAGCTATTGTCGAAGCAATGGGCGGAGATGCTGAGATGAGTGCTCATGCATTTGCCATTGCATTAAAAAATATGCTTGGTCTTGTATGTGATCCTGTAGCGGGATTAGTAGAAGTACCCTGTGTAAAAAGAAATGCAGCTGGAGCTTCAACGGCACTTATGGCTGCTGACTTAGCATTGGCAGGTATAAAGAGTAGAATTCCTGCTGATGAAGTACTAGAAGCGATGTATAAAATAGGATTAGAAATGTCCACGACATTGAAAGAGACTGCAAGAGGTGGTCTTGCAATCACAAAAACTGGAGAAAAATATAGGAGTTTATTATTCGGTAATGATTAATATTTTAGAAAAATCAGTAGGAACTATAAAAGGTGTAGGAAAGAAGTATTTACAAACTTTGAACGAACTAGAAATTTATACTATTCGTGATATTTTGTATAATATTCCTTATAGAGTATCTAGTTCTACTGATTTTTCTTCTTCTGTAAAAGATAATGAAAAAGTTATAACAACTGGAAAGGTAGAAACTAGGGTTAGTACCCAGTTCTATGGAAATAGAAGAAGTAGGTCATTTTTTACATTATCAACTTCTTCTGGTAGCATAAAGATAGTATTTTTCAATCAACATTACTTGAAAAAAAATCTAATTGAAGGTAAGGATGTAGTTGTAAAAGGGACGTATAATGCTGCAAATAATACGATAACAGCTTCGAGCGTAAGTTTCAATGTTGTTGATGAGAAGCCTAAAGGTGATACTATTGAAGTTTTTTATTATCTTAAACAAGGGATAACGCAGAAAAAATTTACCAAGCTTGTTGAAGAGTCGTTTAATATGATAGATGGTGAAAATATTATCTTAGATCTAGTTCCTGAAAATTTTAAAGGAATTTGGAAATTAGAGAAGATTTTATATACGTTACACTATCCAAAAAATTCTGAGGAATTTGATAAAGCGAAGAAGATGTTTGCTTTTCATGAGTTGTTTAACTACCAGTTAAAATTACAGCTTCAAAATATAAATAGTAGGATAGAGGATACTAGATATTGTGTTGGAGTAAACAATAAAGATATCGATGAATTTAAGACCAGTTTACCTTTTACACTAACAGGAGCTCAAAGTCGTGTTATTGATGAAATAGTAGATGATTTAAATAATCCTTATAAGATGGACAGATTATTACAAGGTGATGTTGGTAGTGGTAAAACTGCAGTAGCGGCAGCAACTTTGTATGCAACTATAAAAGCAGGTTATCAAACAGCAATCATGGCACCAACAGAGATACTAGCAAATCAGCACTTTGAGACGTTTTTCGAGTTCTTTAAAGATTTGAATATTTCTGTAGCTCTCTTGACTAGTAGTACGCCTAAAAAAGAAAGGAATACTATTTTAAGTCTACTTGAGGTTGGTGAGATAGAATTATTAATTGGAACTCACTCTTTAATTCAAGAAGATGTAAAATTCAATAATTTAAAATATGTAATTACCGATGAACAACATCGATTCGGTGTAAAACAACGTCAATTATTAAGTAATAAAGGTGAAGCTGTTAATTCATTAATGATGACAGCAACCCCAATACCGAGAAGTTTGGCAATCACATTAATTACCGATATTAAAGTATCTACAATAGATGAACTACCTGCTGGTAGAAAAAAAGTTCAGACTTATAAAGCTACGAACAAGAGTTTTTATAAAGTTCTAGACAATATTCGTATGGAACTTGATAATGGAAGACAAGGTTATGTAGTTTGTCCGTTGATTGAAGAATCTGAGAAAATGGACCTGCAAAATGTAGAAGAAACATACGAAAATATTAAAAACTACCTACCAGATGATTATAAAATTGCAATACTTCATGGTAAAATGAATAATAAGGAAAAAGATGCAATTGTAGAGAGATTTCTAAATAAAGAAATACATATACTTATTTCTACTACGGTAATTGAAGTTGGGGTAAATGTTCCAAATGCTACATTCATGATTATCGTAGATGCTCATCGTTTTGGTCTGGCTACATTACACCAGCTAAGAGGACGTGTAGGAAGAAGTAAATTTCAATCGTATTGTATATTAGTAACTGATTCAAAAAGTGAACGTATAGACATAATGTGTTTAGAAAATGATGGCTTCAAAATTGCAGAATTTGACTTAAAACAACGTGGTCCAGGTGACTTTTTTGGTACGAAACAAAGTGGTGTGCCGAGTTTTAAAGTTGCTGATTTAATTAATGATGTTGATTTAATGTACTTAGCAAAAAAATTAGCGGTAAAAATTATAGAAGTAACTGATAATAAAGAAAGATTATTACAGTATGTTGGATTAAAAGAAACGATAATATAGGAGGATATAATGAATAAAAAGTTAAAAAATACTTTTTTAAATATTCTTATCGTAGTACTTTTATGTACATCAGTAGTGTTAATATTTAAAAATCAAATTAGAGAATATTTAACAGGAAATGCTAATGATAAGATTATTACAGCTTATAAAAATAATAAAGGTGAAGTAGACATACCTTGGTGGCAAAAAATGTTCACAGATAATGAGTCGAAAATTAAATTAACAGACTCAATGTTAGGAATTTTAAAAATTGATAGTGTAGATATAGAAGAACCAATCTTCCAAGATGTTACTGAAATCAATTTAATTAATGGAGTAGCAACATCACAAGAACCATCAACTTTAGATGCTCAAAACGTTGTTATCGCAGGACACAGTGTGCAAGGAGTTGGAATAAGATTCAATAATCTTAACAAAATAAAAAATGGTGCTAAGATTCAGATTATTTCAAAAGATAAATTACGTACATATGAAGTAAACAAACTTTATGATGTAGTACCAACACAAGTTGAAATTTTAGAACAACATGAGAACGAACCGAAAATATTAAAATTATTTACATGTGATAATTTTAACCCACAAACTGGTGAATGGGAAAGCCGTTTTGTAGTTGAAGCTAAATTAATAGGAGAAGAAAGTGCATAATATTATGAAAATAGGTATTGATATACTAGGAGTAGATGAACCTAGTAGAATTATTAACTTTGTAAATAGTTATAAAGATGACGAAGTAGAACTTTATGTCTATGGACTTGAAGAAAACTTAAATCAAATAACTAAAACGGAAAATATTATTAAGAATGTTTGTACAGAAGAGGTGCTAATGTCTGATGATGCAGCACGTGTTCATAGAAAGAAAAAAGATGCTTCTATGATAAGAATGTTATCTGATTTAAATAATGATGTTATTGATGTAGCAATTTCAGGTGGAAGCACTGGTGCTTTTATGGCTAGTTCGCTATTTATGCTAGGGCGCATTGAGGGTATCTCTAAACCAGGATTAGCATCATTATTACCAACAAGATCTGAACATAAATTTTTACTTACAGATTTAGGTGCAAATGTAGAAGCAAAACCTGATGATTTGCTAAACTATGCTAAACTTGGTCAATTATATATGAAATATATCTATAACATTGAAACACCTTCGGTAGCATTACTTAATGTTGGTGTTGAAGAATCAAAAGGTAATAAAGTATATAAAGAAGCTCATAAGTTACTTAAAGAAGATATTGCTAACTTTAAAGGAAATATAGAAGCAAGAGAAATTCTTGAGCATAAATATGATATAGTTATTGCTGACGGATTTGCTGGGAATATTTTATTGAAATCTATTGAAGGTGTAGCAAGTTCATTAGGGAAAATGATTAAAGGTATCTTCTTAGAAAACTTGATAACAAAAATCTCTGCATTACTAGTAAAAAGCGGAATTTCAAAATTCAAAAAGAAATTTGATTACAGTGAATATGGTGGAGCTTTCTTATTAGGGATAAAAAAACCAAGTATAAAAATTCATGGTTCAGCTGATGAAAATGCACTATATTATGCAGTTCAACAAGCAAAACAAATACACAAAACAAAACTTTATGGTATAATGATAGAAACGATGGAAAAAGGAGAAACAAATTAATGGCAATTTTCGAAGAAGTAAAAGAGATTATTACTAAGTATATTAAAATAGATGCGGATAAAATTACTTTAGAATCAAGATTAAATGAAGATCTTGATGCTGATTCAATTGACGTTGCTGATGTAGTAATGGATATTGAAGAAAAATACGGATTTGAATTTTCTGATGAAGATGCAGAAAACATCGTTCAAATCAAAGACTTAGTAAAAGTTATCGAAGAAAGAAAATAGAAATTAATAAGTTACTAGAGTTTTACGTGATGTAAAGCTCTAGTTTTAATTTTCTATAAATAGAAAATTATTTTAACTAGCTATAAGTTAAGTATGATAAGATAATTTTCAATATTATTTATATCATATTTAATTTATTAATTTAGCTTTTAAGTGTGTATGAAATATGATATAATTTATTAGTAAATAAATAAAAAAGGAGAATAGTTTATATATGGAAATGTTATTTAAACTATTAACTGAACATGTATATATAATATTATTTGTTTCGCTTATCTTGGAATTTGCAGCGTTACCTCTACCAGGTGAGACGATGATGGTAGTAGCTGGAATAATGGCATATAATAATCATGGAAGTTATATAGGGATGATTGTTGCAAGTGCATTAGGAACGGTAATAGGAATGCAATTTTCTTACGAAGTAGGTAGAAGGTTAGGAACAAAAGCAGTTGATAAATATGGTATGTATATAGGTCTTACTCCATATAGGATGACAAAGGCCGCTGAATTTTTTAATAAATTTGGAAATATTGTAATAATTATAGCGTATTTTTTACCAGGTGTAAGACATATACTTGGATATTTTTCTGGGATTTCACGTATAGATGCCAAAAAATTCCATATATATTCAACAATTGGTGGAGTATTCTGGGTAGTTGTGTTTATAACACTAGGTTATGTATTGGGACCAAGTGCACCTCATGCATTTAAATTACTACACAAGTATGGAACAATGTTGTTCATTTTAGCAATAGCAGCATTATTCATCTACTTAATTTATAAAAAATTAGGTGCAAAAGATTTTGCTGTATATTTTAGAAAAAGAATGAAATATTTAGTAGTTCTTTTATTACTAGAAGCAGTTGTTTTAGTTAAGTTTGTAGTATTAGATGAAAGAGCACACCCAAAATTCAAATCTGTTATAATTTTTTATTGTTTAGGATTTTTAGCATTTGTAGCTTTCTTATTATATCTTAGAGTATTGTTAAAACATGATACGACTGAAAAATTACTTGTAGTAGTTGATTATCAAAAAGACTTTGTAGATGGTGCTTTAGGATTTGAAACAGCAGAACAACTTGATCAAGTTATAGCTAACAAAATTGATGAGTATTTAAAAGCTGGTCAAGATGTAATCTTCACAAAAGATACGCATTATACTAACTATCTAACTACAAGAGAAGGTAAACATTTACCTATTGAACACTGTATAATAGATAGTGAAGGTCATAATCTATACGGAAAAGTAGCTGGTTATGAAAAACAAGCTAAGAAAGTCTTTAATAAAACATCTTTTGGAAGTATAGACTTAGCTAAGTTTATTTCACGAAGTGACTATAAAGAAGTAGAGTTTTGTGGTTTAGTCTCTAATATTTGTGTATTAAGTAATATAATAATGACACAAACTTATAATGAAAAAGTAGAAATAACAGTGGATTTAAATGCTACTAAAGGATTAAGTGAAGAGGTTAACTCATCATTTAAAACATATTTACAAAATTTAACTGTAAATGTAAAAGAATAAAAAAATATGAATCATTTTCCGAACATTAAGGGAATGATTCATATTTTTTTTATGTTTTCATTGGAAAATTAGTGAAGTTTATGGTAAACTAATGAATAATATTAGGAAAGAAGGGATTATTATGAATTATTTATTAGTATCACCAAATTTTCCAACTTCACAGGAAAGTTTTGCAAGAAAATTGGTTGAAAAAGGAGTTAGAGTATTAGGAATTGGTAGTGAAAATTATGATAATCTAACTGATGGATTAAAGAATGCTCTAACCGAGTATTACAAAGTAAACGATTTAGAAAATTATGAAGAAGTATTAAGAGGTGTAGCGTTCTTAATATATAAACACGGTGTTATAGATAGGGTTGAGTCTAACAATGAGCATTGGTTAACGTTAGATTCAATAATACGTGAACAATTTAATATCCCAGGATTAAAACCTAAAAATTTAGATTTTACAAAGTACAAATCTAAAATGAAGGAAAGATTTATTAAAGCCAAAGTACCAGTTGCTAAGGGGCAAGCAGTAAAAACAATTAAAGAACTTGAAAAAGCTATAAAAGATATTAAATTACCGGTAATAGCTAAACCAGATAATGGAGTAGGAGCTAATAATACATTTAAACTATTAACAAAAGAAGATGTAGAAATTTTTAAAAATCAATGGAACCAAGATGTTGTGTACTTCCTTGAAAGTTATGTGGACAATGGTGTCCTTTGTACGTATGACGGCTTGATTGATTCTAAAGGTGAAGTTGTTTTTGAAACTAGTTTTTATTATACAAAACCTACTTTAGATTTATTAAACGATGGTCTAGATTATGGAAATATTATTTCTAGAGAAATTGATCCAAAATTAAAAGAATACGGTAGAAAGATTGTTAAAGAGTTTGGAATGAAGGAAAGATTTTTCCATATCGAATTTTTTAAATTTCCGAATAATGATTATATAGCGTTAGAGTATAATAATCGAGTGGCAGGAGGTTATACAGTTGATTTATATAATCACACTTATGAATGTGATTTATTTGAGATGTACGCTGATGTTGTAGTTGGTAATTCACCGAAAAAAGTGCAGAATAACTATAATGGTATTGCTTTATCAAGACGTGATAAATATACTTATAAATATTCTAATGAAGATATTTATAATAGATATTCTAAAGAACTTCGTTTAATCGATAGAGTGCCGGGAGTATTTGCAACAGCTATGGGAGAGTGGATGTATATCTTAGTAGATGAAAATATTGAAAATATTAGTGAAATGATGACTTATATTCATGAAAAAGATGAATAGGAGGATTGTTTATGAAAAATAAGATTATAAATGGATTGTTACAACTAGTAGGAATTATGGCTATAGGTGCAGTAGTTGGATACTCTGTAGGAAAAATAGCTGGAGATACACTTTCACGTGGGGAAACACCTAATATTATATTTTTATTATTAGCAGGTGTTTTAGCCTTCATATTGCATATTATAGTTCATGAGGCTGGGCATTTATTTTTTGGATTATTATCAGGATATAAGTTTATTAGTTTTAGAGTGTTTGATTTTAAAATTATAAAGGATGAAAATGGAAAACTTAAAATTAGATTTGAAAGACTGGCAGGAACTGGTGGGCAGTGTCTAATGAAAGCCCCTGAATATGTTGAAGGGAAGTTTAAGTATAAATTATATCTTTTAGGTGGTGTTATATTTAATATTGTATTTTCTATTGTTTTTTGGCTAATTCTACCAAGTTATTATACATTATTATTTGCTTTAATAGGATTTGCGTTAGCTTTTCTAAACTTGATTCCGATGGGATTCAATGATGGAATGACGTTCTATCATGCTAATAAAGATGAAACCACTAGATTTGTTCTATATTTACAATTAGAATATGTATATTATCAAAGTATTGGTAAAAATTTATTAATTGAAAAACCTGAAATAGTAGAAAAAATAAATTCACTAGAAATAATTAATACTAATTATTTAACTGATGCACTAGAATTTATTAAATTAGAAGGATTAGAATATTTCTTTGAGTTTGATGCTTTATACAATGAGGCAAGAAAACTATATATTGAAAGAGACGATTTATTACCAGTTTATAAAATTGAACTTATGGCATTGTTAGTAAAATTAATGAGCTTAGTGAATCCAGAAGATGAACTATTAGAAGAACTTATGAATGATAAGACTTTATTAGCAAGACTTAAACAAAAAAATCCACAAACGAAAAATATTTTAGCAACATACGAATATGGCGTGAAGTTAAATGATGAGAAAGCTTTAGATTTAATAGCTGATACAAGAAAATTAAAAAATAAAGCACCAAATTTATATGTTCAAAGTCTAGAAATGAAATATTGTGATTATTTAGAAAATAAGATTTTAAAATAAAAGGAAATATCAGTAGCTTTTTACAAGGTTACTGATATTTTTTATTTTATTTAAATATTTCCTAAATTAAATGATGATTTTTAAATTAAAATAATCTGGCTATAATAGAAAAAAATAGTAAACGTTATCAAAAATGATAAATTTTTGATAAATGATTATCAATAAATATTATACGTAAACTTTATAAAGTCTATTAAATTAACTAATGCAGATATTTTAAAGATTAAATTATGTAAATTGATTTTTAATATAAAAAATGTTATTTTATAAATTAGACAACTATTTTATTATGAAAATAAAGGTAGTTTTATAACTTAAATATACTTAAAATATCAAAAATTCTATTGACACAAGTATATTTAATAGATAAAATTGATTTAAGTGATGAAATAATTCTATATTAGATTGATTGTTTTAATCACACCGTTATTATTATAATAGTAAAGATATTTACATTGAAATAACTTAGAAATTATATTTTTTTATTGTTTATTTAGGAGGGGATAAAAAATGTACAGTAAGAATAATAAGAAAATGATTATTCAGAAGAAACAAGAAAAAATTAATTACTACGGTATAAAAAAATTCAAAGTAGGGACAGCATCGGTATTGATAGCTGCTGGTTTTGCGTTTTTAGGAACAAATGCATTCGCCAGTGACAATACAGAAAATAACACAACGGTAACTGTTGATAAAACTAGTCAAGATACAAATTTGAATACTGTAAATAATACAAGTAATGGAGTAATTGGAAAAGAAGCAGGTAAGAGTTCAAAAGTATTAACTTCTGATAATCACTCTCAACTTGAAACAACAACACAACCAACACAACATGAGAAATCAAAACAACCATTAGAAGCTACACAACCAAAAGTTGAGAAACAGGTAAATAAATCAGAATTAGAAAATTCAATTAATAGATTGCAAGCTGCCATAGAAAAAGCTGGAATAAATGATAAAACAAAATCAATTTTAGAAGAAGCTAAATCAGAATTAGTATCAGCACAAAATTTAGTGCAAGATTCAACAGCTACTCAAGAAGAGATAAATAGAAAAGTAGTAGAACTAAAAAATAAAGCTTTTGTACTAGAAAGTATGCAGAAAGTGTCTACTGAACCTAAAGAAGAAAAAGTTAATAAAAATAATGATCCACGTAATGGGAAAGCTATACCAGGAAAAGGGGAGAGTGGATTTAGAACACCTGAAACACAATCTAACAATGATGTAGCGATTGATGGAGGAAAAATTACAGCAAGTGGTTCGATATCTACAGAACCTAGAATGGGTAGTTTTTCAGGGGTAAACAATATTAGTTATAATTTAAAATTTAAAGATAATACTTATAAACAGGGAGATAGATTTAGTATTACTTTTGAAGAGTTAGGGAATGGAGACAGTTTACCTAAATCGTTAAGTAAAGATGGAAAAACTTTCGCGAATTTAGTAAAAACTGAAGAATTATATACTCAAACATATGGAAAAAATGGAACACAAAATAAAACACCTTTCTGGGCTCAACGTGATGACTCTGTATCTTTAGAAGAAAAAGAAGCTGGTCATATTCAAAATAGAGGTACTAAAACTCGTTTTACTTACGAATTTACGTCAGCGATTGAAAGCTTGACTGACGTATCATTTAAAGGTTCTATTAATAATTATAGTTTACGTTATCCTCAAATTAGTGAAGATAAAGAAGTTACAAGTAAAATATTGGTTAATGACCAAACCATCGTTGAAAAAAGATATACTATCAATAAAACAAATATAGAAGTTGATAGAGAAAGTAATGCACCTTCAGTACTTTCGACAACTGGTAGTATGGATATAAGTGAAAGTGGAGAATTATTATCTCATAATGAAGAGTTCAGACTCGCATCTAACAAGTATGAATATGATACAGGTACAACCATAAAAATTAAATTAAAAAATAAGAATTTAAATAAATTTGCTAAAATTGGAAATTTTAATCCAGCTAAAGCAAATGTCCAAAATAACATTACAACTGCTAACTCAAAAGTTAATGAAAATGGGGTTATTTTAAAAGAACCTCGAGGTGATGTATACTTCCAAGTAACTAATTTAACAGAAGATGAAGTAACTATTAAAATAGTAAAAGGGAAAGCAAGTAAAGGGATTTTATATAAAGTGGACTGGGCAGCATTAGGTGTATCACGTGAACCAGTGAAAGATACTTTAAAACTATATCACAGTGATACTAAGAAGTTTGGTCCAACAGAAGAAGAAATTACTGTTACAAAAGATGGCGAAGAAGGAAACTTAAATGGTCAATTTTCACCAACAATGACATTTGAATGGATATATCCTAAAAAAAATGCATTCGATACTAATGGTACTTGGTTAGCGGAATACTTGGAACTTGGAAACGTAGCAATGCGTTATGTTAATGCTGCAAATAATAATTCGATATTAAAAGCAAAATCTATCGTTAAAGATGGGACAACTGAGGTAGATAAGTTTGCAACTACTTCGCCAACAAAAGATTTTACAGAAGTTAATGTTGCTACGGAATCTAATAATACTACTAAAAAAATAGAGACTCAAAATGGTAATATAAAAACAACAACAGCCACGGCACCATATATTATAAAAGGAGCAGATAATAAGTATTATATATTTAAAGAGTACCTAAAAAATAGTCCGTATAATAGAACATCAACTAGTGGTACAGTGTATGATGCTGTTTCAAATATTGTAGCTGCTTATGACGAAGCTAAATATGGTAAAGTAACTGTAAAATATGTCAAAGCTAATGATACAACTTCTGTCATTAAAGAGAATGTAATAAAAGATGGAACAGCAAAATTAGAAAATATTGTTGGAAATAATTATTCAGTAACTCCAGATGAAGAATTTACAGAAAATGGAATCGTATATAAGTTAGTTAAAACGGATTTACCAAATAATTCTTCAGGAACTCTAACAGAAAATCCTATCGATGTTATATACAAATATGTAGCCAAAAATCAAAAAGCTAATGTAGTAGTTAAAACTACTGACGGTAAAAGTACAACTACAGT
The DNA here is from genome assembly GCF_041433745.1 of Gemella sp. 27098_8_149. Taxonomy (NCBI): domain Bacteria; kingdom Bacillati; phylum Bacillota; class Bacilli; order Caryophanales; family Gemellaceae; genus Gemella; species Gemella sp. 27098_8_149. The sequence goes on from NZ_JAPWCB010000002.1 coordinate 150,150, forward strand.
TGAATTAACTGGAGAGCCTGGAGCATCTTTACCAAATAGTGACGAGATTGTTAACAAAATTAAAGAACTTAAAGGAAAAGGATATGAAATAGAAAGTGATTCATATAATATAAATGGAGTTCACCCTAATTTTGATGATCAAGAGGATACTGTGGCAGGAGTTTCTAAACCTTCTCAAACTTTTGAGATTGTTCTAAAACCTAGAATTGTTGAAGTTCCTTCATCAACACCTCATGAAAAAGATAGTCCAGTAGACCCAAATGGAGAAAATCCAGAATTGAAATGGCCTGAGGGATTAAAAGAGTCTGATTTGAATACAACTGCTAAACGTGTGATTTCTTATGTGAAGAAAGATTCAGATACAGCACCTGAAGAAAAAGCTAAAGATTCTACAGAACAAACTGTAACATTTACAAGAAAAGCAACAGTAAATCTTGTTACTAAAGAAGTAACTTATACAGATTGGGAAAGTACAAATAAAACATGGGATAAAGTTGGCGTAGATGTTTTACCAGGATATATTGCTGATAAAAAAGAAATTCCAGCGAAAGAAGCAGTAACCCCTGCAAAAGATACAAAAGTAATTCCTGATGAAACTGATAAAGTTACTTATACGAAGATTGGAAGTTGGATTCCAGTTGATCCAACAACTGGTAAGGATGGAGATCCGATTCCATTCCCTAATGATCCAAACGATCCAACGAAAACAGGAGAAATTACGCAAATTATTCCTCATAAAGATGGATATACTCCGAAAGATGGAAATGGTACACCATTAGAACCAGTAAATCCTGCAAATCCAGAACAAGGATATAAACCACCGAAAATTACAGATCCAAAAGCAAATATCAAGATTACGTATGATAAAGATGATCAAAAAGCAAAGGTTAAATTCATTTCTGTAGATCCAAAAACTAAAACAGAAACTGAGTTAACTGACCATGCGTTGACGCTAACTGGTAAATCAGGAGAAACAATTCCTGAAAGTAATGTACAAGCTCATATCGATGTATTAAAATCAATGGGATATGATATCGTTGATAATCCATTTGATAAAGACCCAGTATTTGATACGAAGAAAGATACAAATGATAATATAACTCAAGAATTTACAATTAAAGTTCAGCCACGTGTCTCAACTACAACACCAGTTTATGTAGTAGAAGGTGATAAACCATCTGCAGAAAAAGTAGGCGGAGCTGTTACACCTGGTAAAGATGGTAAAGTTACTAATCCTGATGTAAGTAGTATTTCTACAGCTGGAAAAGCAGGTCAAGAGATTAAAGTTCCAGTAACGGTTACTTATGGAGCAGATAAATTTAAACGTGATGAACCTGTTGAGGTGACTGTTAAAGTTCTTCCAAAACCAGTACCAAAAGGTGTTACAGTCTTAAATGGTACACCAAATGAAAAATTAATTGATGCTATTAGAGCAAATGTTAAAAAAGCAATTGATGGATTAACAAATGTTCCTGAAGGGGTAACTCCATTTGTAACTGACGATGCTCTTGTTACTCCAAAAACGGATGAAAATGGTCAACAAACTCCAGTAACAGTAAAAGTCAAATATAGAGATAATGCTACAGGAAAAGTTATTGATGACATTTCAGTTGACGTCGAGGTTCCAGTAAATGTAGTTGGTTCAACTCCAACATCTAAAGTTGTCTTTGAAGGAGATGAATTAACTGCTAAGGATATAACTGATGTTGTAACACCTGGTGAAAAGGGAACTAAAGGTGAGCCAAAAGATTTAGCTAAAGACATTACAGCTAAACCAGGTATCAAAGAAGTGACTGTACCTGTGACTTACACAGATCAAAATGGAGAAACATTAACAGAACCAGTAAAAGTTAAAGTAACAGTTTTACCAAAACCAACACCGAAAGGTATAATTGTTGCGAAAGATAGTGACAAGGAAAAAGCAAAAGAAAAAGCTCTTGCTAAAGCAAAAGAATCTATTGCAGATGGTACATTTAAAGGAAAACTTCCAGAAAATGTTACGAATGTAAGTATTGATGAAAATGTGGAAAGTCCAGATTTATCAGATGATACAGATGTAAATGTCACAGTAAAATATACTGTTGATGGAAAAGAAAAAACAACCGTTGTTAAAGTGCCCGTAACTGTTGTAGAGGGAGTTCCACAAATCGTTCCAGTGGATGAAAATAATAAACAACCAAATCCAGAAAACAGTATTGATAAAACTGAATATCCAGATGGTTCAACATTTGAATATGATCCAAAATCTCCTGTAGATACGACAACTCCAGGTGATTACACTGTCAATGTCATTGTAAAAGATAAAGATGGTAATCCTATTGCAGAAGTTCCTGCAACTGTGCGTGTTGTAGAAAGTTATCCACAGTTTGTGCCAGTAGACAAAGATAAAAAACAACCAGCTGTAGAAGGAAGTATTGATCCTAAAGCATTCCCTAAAGATACAGAATTCTCTTATGAAACTCCAGTAGACACAACGACACCAGGAGAGAAAGATGTCGTAGTAGTAGCCAAAATTGGGGATAAGGTTATTACGAAAATACCAGCTAAAATAATGGTTGTAGAGCCTAAAACTCAATATGTACCAGTAGATAAAGATAATAAACAACCAGATGCATCTAAGAGTATTGATCCTGAACAATATCCAGATGGAGTAACTTTCAAATATAAAACTCCAGTGGATACAACTAGCCCAGGAGAAAAAGATGTTATTGTAGAAGCAAAAGATGGAGAAGATAAGCTTGTAGATGTACCAGCGAAAGTAAAAGTAGTTGAAGGCAAGGAACAATTAATTCCTGTAAATCCAACTGAAAAACCACAAGCAAGATACAGTATTACTCCAAGTGATTATCCAGAAGGTTCAACATTTGAATACAAAGTTCCAGAGGGACAAAAAGAACCGTTTGATGCAACAACTGTTGGTGATAAACCAGTAACAGTGTTAGTTAAGGATAAAAACGGAAAAGTATTAGTAGAAGTTCCAGCGACTATTAAAGTTGTAGAAGCAAAACCTACGCCAATAGAAACGCCAGTAACAAATACTCCTTTAGAGAAAGATGATATTGCTAAATATATCAAAGTTCCAGAAGGTGGAAAAGTAACGAAAGTAGAAAATATACCGGACTTAACAACACCAGGTAAGAAAGCGCCTATAACTGCTACAATTACCTTACCAAATGGAAAAACAACTACAGTAGAAGTACCAGTAAATGTAACACCTGTGAAACCAATAGAAACACCGGTAACTAAGACACCACTAACACCAGAGGATTACACTAAAGGAATTACAATTCCAGAAGGTGGAAAAGTAACGAAAGTAGAAAATATACCGGACTTAACAACACCAGGTAAAAAAGATCCAGTAAAAGTAACTGTGGAATTACCAAATGGAAAAGTAGTTACAGTAGAAGTACCAGTAAATGTAACACCAGTGAAACCAATAGAAACACTAGTGACAACAACACCATTTAAGCCAGAAGACTACACTAAAGGAATTACAATTCCAGAAGGTGGAAAAGTTACGAAAGTAGAAAATATACCGGACTTAACAACACCAGGTAAAAAAGATCCAGTTAAAGTAACAGTAGAATTGCCAAATGGAAAAGTGATAACAGTAGAAGTACCAGTAAATGTGACACCAGTGAAACCAATAGAAACACCAGTGACAACAACACCATTTACACCAGAAGACTACACTAAAGGAATAAAAATACCAGAAGGTGGAAAAGTAACGAAAGTAGAAAACATTCCGGACTTAACAACACCAGGTAAAAAAGATCCAGTTAAAGTAACTGTAGAATTACCAAACGGAAAAGTAATAACAGTAGAAGTACCGGTAAATGTGACACCAGTGAAACCAATAGAAACACCAGTGACAACAACACCATTTACACCAGAGGATTACACTAAAGGAATTACAATTCCAGAAGGTGGAAAAGTAACGAAAGTAGAAAATATACCTGACTTGACAACACCAGGTAAGAAAGATCCAGTAAAAGTAACTGTGGAATTACCAAATGGAAAAGTAATAACAGTAGAAATCCCTGTAACTGTTACACCTGTTAAAGGTTTAGAAATTCCAGTTACTAAAACGCCACTACAACCAGAAGACTACACTAAAGGAATAAAAATACCAGAAGGTGGAAAAGTAACGAAAGTAGAAAATATTCCAGACTTAACAACACCAGGTAAGAAAGATCCAGTAAAAGTAACTGTGGAATTACCAAATGGAAAAGTAATAACAGTAGAAGTGCCTATAACTGTAACTCCAGCAACTGGAATAGAAACTCCTGTTACCGATACACCTTTAACTAGAGGAGATATTGAAAAACATGTTAAAGTCCCTGAAGGTGGAAAAATTATTGGTGTAGGTGAAATTCCTAAAGTTAATACACCAGGAGACAAGGGAACTGTTAAAGTGAAAATTGAACTTCCAAATGGAAAACAAGTAGAGGTAGAAGTTCCTGTAAACGTTACGCCAATAAAAGATATAGTTAAGAAACTAGGTGATCCGATTACCAATGAAGATGTTGAAAAACATGTTAAGATTCCAGAAGGTGGTAGAGTGATAAGTATTGGAGATAAACCTTCAACAGATGTTCCAGGTGAAAGACCTAGTATTCCAGTAGTTATTGAATTACCAGGAGGAAAACGTGTTACTGTAAAAGTACCAGTAATTGTAACACCAAAAACTACTCCAATAGTAGTTAAAGTAGGTACTCCAATAACACAAGATGATGTTAAAAAACATGTCGATCTACCAGAAGGATGGAAAATAACGAAAGTAGGAGAAATCCCAACAACTAAAACACCAGGTAATAAACCTTCAGTAACTGTTGAAATAGAATTACCTGATGGTAGAAAAGTTACGGTAGATGTGCCAGTAATTGTAACGCCGAATGTAACACCTATAGTTGTAGAAGTAGGAACACCTATTACAGAAAATGACGTTAAAAAACACGTAGATCTACCAGAAGGATGGAAGATTACAAAAGTGGGAGAAATTCCAAAAACTGATACAGCGGGTGAAAAACCATCTGTACCTGTAGAAATAGAGTTGCCTAATGGTCAAAAAGTTATAGTTAATGTACCAGTAAAAGTAATTGAAAAACATAAAGTGCCTGAAAATAATAATAATAATAATAATAATTCAAACGTAAATCCTCATCAAACAAGCACTGTCAAAGAGCCAATGACAAATACTTCATCTGGAAAAGTTAATGCTAACAAAATTGAAAAATTACCAAATACAGGATTAGGAAATAATTCTATTGCTGGTTATGGTTTGGCAATATTTGGACTAGCACTTTCAGTATTGAAACGTCGCAAAGAAAAATAATTCCTAAAAAAAGAGAAGCATAAAATTTTGCTTCTCTTTTTTATTTTATGAATATTTTATTTGTTGGATTTTTTCAATTTTTTAGACCGACAAAAAAACTCTAATAAATTCTAATTAGAGCTTTTTTCTGAATTATATTTAATTTGGCTTTTTAGAAATTAATGCTGAAAAATCTAAGTCATCGTATTTACTTTTATTAAGACCAGTTAATGAATCAAAGTCAGTGTCAGGGAATAATGGATCAAAATCATCTATACTAGTATTTAACTGTTGTCTCGAAGAATCTTTGTTAATCTCATTTCCATTAGTATTCAAAAACTTACTACTTTCACTGTAATAGTTAGGCTCCTGCGATTGTGTGCTTTCTTCGTAATTATACTCTATTGAAACTTCTCCAAAATTTTCATTAGCTGATTCTTGAGGATTATAAAATAACACCCCGTACTCTTCTAAAAGTTCCTCTTTTGAATAATTTTTTAAAGGATCTTCTATAGGTGAAATTGTACTTTCATATATTTTTTTGACAAGATTTTCATCTGTTTGAATTTTATTGTCTTCAATCTTCCAAGTTGAAATAAGTCTATGTATTATATCTAATTGTTCATCTGAAAGTAGGTGAAGTTTTGATTTAATTTCATTTAATTTATCCATAGCCTTACACTGCTTCTTTATTTTCTTTTAAATATTCAATATAGTCATTACCCCAAATTTCTAATTCATTAAGTACTGATTGGAATTTTTTTCCAATATCTGTTAAGCTGTACTCAACTTTTGGTGGAATTTGAGCATAAACTTTACGATTTATTAATCCATCTTGTTCTAATTGTTTTAATTGTTTTGTTAACGTTGCTTGTGTAATTGTCCCTAGTGATCTTTGTAACTCATTAAATCTAATACTTTTATCTTCAAGTAGGTGAAGAATTAGTATTGTCCATTTACCAGACAATATTTTTTGAGTTGTAAAAAAAGGGCATTTTCCAAAAGGTTCTTGTTGTTCCATAAAAAATCTCCTTAAAAATTCATTGGTATTATACAATTCTATCCTAAAAGATACTTACTATATTTAAAAAACGTACTTGTTATTTTTTTGGTAAATATTATAATTATATATATAACAATTATAAAACAAATAATAAAGTTTGGCAATAGCCAAAAAACGGAGGACATAATAATGACAGAAGCAAAAAATTTATATCAAAACAGAAGAAGTATATATGCACTAGGTAAAAACTTACCGATTTCAGAACAAGAAGCATTAGAAATTATTGATAATGCAGTTAAATACTCACCAAGTGCATTTAACTCACAAACTGCACACGCAGTAGTATTATTAGGTGAAAATCACCAAAAACTTTGGGATATTACTTTCGGAGAATTAGAAAAATTCTTACCAACAGAAGAAGCTAAAGCAGCTACAAAAGGCAAAATCGATAGCTTTGCTGCAGCATATGGAACAATTCTATTCTTCGAAGATCACGATGTAGTAAAAGGACTTCAAGAACAATTCCCAGCATATGCTGAAAACTTCCCAATCTGGTCAGAACAATCAACAGGAATTGCATCATTTGCAGTATGGAATGCATTAGCAGAAGCTGGAGTTGGAGCTAACATTCAACACTATAACCCAGTTATCGATGAAAAAGTTGCTGCTGAATGGGATATTCCAGCAAACTTTGTACTACGTGCTCAAATGCCATTTGGTGAAAAATTACAAGAAGCTGCACCAATTGAAAGAACATCAAGAGTAAGAGTAGTAAAATAAAATTTGATTTAACGACGGATTAAATGAGTAATAATAACGCTGAGATAGAAATATCTTGGCGTTATTTTATATTATCAGTAGGTGTAAGTTTTAGCGAATGATTAATGTAGAAAAAGACGCTTGTTTTTATGATAAATGATTATTTCTATAAATATTATTTATACCTTTAGTTGTTGGAATATACTGGTAAATATGATATTATAGTAGTTGGTATATAAATAAAGATTTAGAAGGTTTAATAATGTTAAAAATAGTAATAAAAGATTTAGAAGATACTAAACGTTTAGCAAAAATAGTTAGTGAAGGTATTGATAATAGATTAGTACTTCTGTTGAATGGAGATTTAGCGGCAGGGAAAACAACTTTTACTAAATATTTAGCAGAATATTTAGGAGTTAAGAGTGTAGTTAATTCACCAACTTTTAATATAATGAAAGAATATAAATATCCTAATGGGAAATTATTTCATATAGATGCTTATCGTTTAGAAGATAGCGATGAGGATCTAGGTTTTGAAGATATTTTCTTTGAAGATAATGTTAGTGTTATTGAGTGGGGAGAGTTTATTGAAGACTTTTTACCAAAAGAGAGACTAATTTTTAATATTCGATTAGTAGAGGATCATAGAGAAGTTGAAATTATCTCTAATGGTGAATATGAAAAAATAGAAGAAAGGATTCGTGAAAATTGGTAAGTTTAATTGTAGAAGCTTCGAATGGTGTATGTTCAATTGCATGTTTCGAGGATGAAAATATTCTAGCTGAAAGAAACTTTGTATGTAGCAATAACCTGTCTGCAGTTATTTTAGAAGAAATCGATAATTGTTTAAAAGAAGCTAATAAGAAAAAAACAGATTTAACAGAAGTAATATCAAGTGAAGGGCCAGGTTCATATACAGCAATTCGTGTAGTCGCAGCAGTATGTAAAACATTAGCTTATACACTAAAGATTAAACTGAAAAAAGTTTCTTCTTTAAAATTACAGGCGTTATTGGAGTTTGATAGTAATAAGCTACTTGTTCCTTTTATTGATGCACGACGTGGTAATGTTTTTGGTGCAGTATATGAAAATATTGGGGGCAACCTAATAGAAGCTTTAGAAGAAGGGTATTACTCACTTGAAGAAATCAATGATTTTCTTGTTTCTCAGAACAAAGAATTTGTATACATCAGTAAAGATATAGAAAAATTAAATGAACTTCTTCTTGATGGATTAAAAAATGATGAAATGGTTCGAGCAGCTAATGTTGTAAAAATATATGATTCATTAGAAGAAGTGGATTGTTATAATATGAAACCACAATATTTAAGAAAAACTGAAGCAGAAAGGGAACTTGAAAATGATAAAAGTAGATAAAGTTGATATAAGTAATCTGGATGTATTATCAAAGATAGATATTGATAATTTTGATGATGCATGGACAAAAGATATGTTTAAGTCTGAACTTGAATATACTAATGCAGAATACTATGGGTTATTTAACGATGATGAAATTATTGGTTTTTGTGGTGGTTGGTTAGTTGCCGATGAATATCAAGTTAATAAAATAGTCATCGACAAACCTCACCAAAATAAAAAACTAGGTCAAATTTTCTTCACTTATGTTATGCAACTTTTAAAATTAAAAGGTGTAAAAAAAGCGATTGTAGAAGTACGTGTAAGTAATATGCCTGCAATAACTGTATACGAAAAAGCAGGATTTAGTACTATTGATATAAGAAAGAATTATTACAAAAATAATGGCGAAAATGCTTATGTAATGATAAGGGATTTTAGCAATGAAAAAATTTAAGGATTTAGATAATGTAACTATATTAGCTATAGAGACAAGTTGTGATGAAACTAGTGTAGCTGTAGTTAAAAATGGTAAAGAAGTACTATCGAATATTGTAAGTAGTCAAATTGAAACTCATAAGCAATTTGGCGGGGTAGTACCTGAAATAGCGAGTAGACAACATATAGAAGTAGTGATGCAAATTGTTGAAGAAGCGCTAGAAGAAGCAAAAACAGCATTAGATGAAATAGATGCAATTTGTGTAACACAAGGACCGGGATTAATAGGTTCATTACTAGTTGGTGTTAATGTGGCGAAAACATTAAGTTATGCTTTAGATAAACCTCTAATTGCAGCACATCATATTGCAGGTCATATCTATGCTAGTAATATTGATAATAATATAGTATACCCATCACTAGCACTTGTAGTTAGTGGCGGACATACTGAACTTGTATATTTAAAAGATGAACTTGATTTTGAAATAATCGGTTCTACTCATGATGATGCTGTAGGTGAAGCCTATGACAAAGTTGCTAGACAGTTAAATCTTGAATATCCTGGTGGACCTAAAGTAGATAAACTAGCTAAGTTGGGTGAAGATAAGTATAAATTCCCTCGTGCAATGATAGATAGTGACGATTATAATTTTAGTTTTTCAGGTATGAAGTCAGCAGTGATTAACTTTGTACATAATGCAAAACAACGAGGAGAAGAAATTGTACCTGAAGATTTAGCATGCAGCTTCCAAACAGCGGTAGTTGAAGTTTTAATCGCAAAAACTAAGAAAGCTATTGTGAATCTAGGTGTTAAGCAGTTGATTTTAGCAGGTGGTGTTGCAGGTAATAGTGAACTTCGTAAGCAAGTCCTAGAATTAGAACATCAATTAGGAGTAGAAGTACTTATTCCAAAAATGAGTTATTGTAGTGATAATGCTGCGATGATGGGAGCAGTAGGATATTATTATTATAAAAATAACATATTTGCTAATCCATTAACGTTAAATGCGAAGTCAACATTAGACTTAGAAGAAGTCAGAGGATAAGTATTAAAAGAGAACTGACTCGACAAAATTGATTTTTGAGTTACTCCCTTTTATAAATGTTTTGGTGTAATTATGAAAAGACAACTTGATGAATTATTAGATACTAATTTGCAACAAATAAATCATATTTCTGAAAATAAGCATTTTATAGGATTTTCTAAAAGATTAGGAAAACGGGTATTCGTTAAAATTTTTAAAGATCCATTAAAATATAGACTAGAGTATAAGGTTTTAAGAAATAAAAGTAATTTTTTACTAGATTTTCCCGAGTATTTTGCACTAGTATTGAAATATGAAGATTTTACTCCACTAAATAAGGAAAGCATAAATGATGAAGATATAATAAAAATAGCAGTGTTAATATCTGATTTTCATAGAGGAGATTGGTTCCCAATTGAAAATGACAAAGAAATTTCATTGGAAAAAATTCTAGAAAAAAATGTATATAGATTAGCTGATAGAAAAGAGTATACTAAAATAAGTAAGCTTCATTCTAAATTTTTAAAAAATATTAGTAGATTAGATGAAGAGTATGAAAATACACTAGCTTTAATTCATGGAGATTTCGGTCTTAGAAATATTATGAGAAAAGATGATACTTTAGTATTAATTGATTTCGAAAGAGTTAAATATGCTAGTTATTATTTAGATTTTATTAAATATTTCTATCAAGATTTAGATAATGATAAATTAAAAAAAGAGCTATTTTTAAAACATTATTATGAACATTCAAATGAGGAAGTTCTTTCTGAGGAACTAGAGTACTGCATGATTTTTATCTCGGCATTAGGTATTTTAAACTATACGAAACGTGTTAAAGATAAAAAATTCGAGGAGTTAGGATTAAAGATGTTAGAAGATGTTGAAAATTATTATATTTAAATAACTATTAAGAAATAGGAGAGTTGAAGAGTGAATAATATTAATGAAAAAAAGCTAGAAGAAAATCGTAGACAAGCATTATTTTTAGTCGAGAAGTTGAAAGAAAACGTTAATGATTTAAAAAGTATGCGAGAATTGTCAAAAATAGTTTCTAAGGATACAGAAATGAATGATGATTTTTGGATAGAAATTTGTAATATAGACTTTACAAAAATTGAATTTTTCCCAATAAGATCGCTGTTGGCTGGGATATTAAAAAATAAACAAGATAATTCAAGTATTTCAAATATTTATAATTATTTGGTAGTAGAAAATACAGAGTATCTTAATAGAAACGGACAGAGTGCTTCTAAAAATACACCAGCAATGATAGTGTTATATTTTGCAGGTTTCTTGGGAGTAGGATTGTTTGTAATCGTTAATTTTATAATGTTAATGTTAGCTCGTGGAAATTTTGAAGAGGTTCTTTTTAATTTAATAGCAGGGACTTTTTTAAATGCCGTTATTCTTGAAGTAATTGATAGACAGTACATCTGGGAATGGGAAGTACCATATTTTGAAAATAGTAAATTCCTAGCGTATGTTTGGACATATATTCCGATTATAATAATGTATCTGTATATGAATATTACTACACTCATTACACAAGGATTTAACTATAGTATTAGTAATGAAATTAAGCTTACTATAGCAATCTATACTGGTATTTTAATAAAGGTTAATGGCTTATTCAAATTAAAAAATTCTGCGGATTTTATGTATACAGTATATACAATAATCTTTAAAATAATAGCTTTCATGAGTTTTATTTGTATCATACCTGCTTACTTTTTCGGAAAACTACCAATTGATTGGATGTATATTCTGGTAACTGTTCTGATTGTTAGTAGTGTTAGAGTATTAAAGAAAGTTAGTGCTATAAGATCTGTAAAACTTCTATTTTATCCAATGACATTTTGTTATTTAGTATACACACAACCAAGAGTGATTAATACTCCTATTTTAGAGGAACAAAATATATTTTTATATGTTTCAGGAGTATTGGCAATATTAATAATAGCTATAATTAAACTAGGAGAAAAAAACTAAATAAAATTAATATTAGTCCCTTTCTATATTGATAAGAAAGGGATTAATAATTTTTATATCTAATAAATTTATAAAGTACAAAGTGGTTTTGATTTTATTTGACCATTATTTATGTTAAAATATAATATGATCAATATTAGGAGGCGATGATATGGCGAATATTTATTTAGATTACGCAGCAACATCAAGAAAACATTTTGATATCATAGAAAAAAATATGAATATACTAAAAGAAGTCTATGCTAATCCAAGTAGTAGCCATACTCTCGGAAAGAAAAATGATAGGCTAGTTCGTGAAGATCGCGAGAAAATAGCTAAAGCTCTAAATGCAAGTAGTAATGAAATTATTTTTAATTCTGGTGGTACTGAAAGTAATAATACAGTATTTAATCATGTGTTGACTAGATTTGAAACTGGAGAAATAATAATTTCATCTATAGAACATCCTTCTGTTAAAGCAAGTGCTAAGAGATTAGAAAGATTTGGATTTAAGGTTCATGAATTATCAGTAGATGAAAGTGGAGCTATATCGCTAGATGAATTGAAAGAGAAGATTAATTCTAAGACGGTATTAATTTCAATTATGCTTGCTAACAATGAAACTGGGGTTCTAAATCCTTTAAGAGAAGTTTCAGAACTTATTGCTGATAAAAACATACTATTACATAGCGATATTGTCCAAGCTTTAGGAAAAGTCGCAATAGATGTGAAAGAATTGGGATTAGATTTTGCTTCAGCGTCTGCTCATAAATTGGGTTCTCTTAATAATTTTGGATTTTTATACGCAAAAGATGGAGATGTTGAACCATTATTATTAGGTGGAGGTCAGGAAAATGGTCTTCGTTCTGGGACAACTGATTTACTAGGGATACTAGTTCTTAATGACTGTTTATCAGAGACCCTAAATTCAATTCCAGTTCTTAGAGAATTGAAAAATTACTTTATTTCTGAACTTGAAAAAAATGGAGTTGAATTTGAAGTTAATGGTTCAATAGAAAATTCATTGCCAAATATATTAAATATTTATTTTAAAAATATAGAAGCACAACGACTGATTACATATCTAGATGCTCGTGACATTTATATTTCTGGTGGATCTGCTTGTAGTTCAGGAAATATTAAAGGAAGTCGTATAATTACAGAAATGTATAATATTGAACGTGCTGCACATTCTGTTAGAATTAGTGTTGGTTTTGATACAAGCAAAGAATTAATTGATGAAGTTATAGAAAAGATTGTAACTTTAGAGCAAAGAATTAAAGAAAGGAACTAATAATGAATAGCAACAAAAAAGTAGTAGTTGGAATGAGTGGTGGAGTTGATTCATCTGTAACAGCGTATTTGTTGAAACAACAAGGATATGATGTTATCGGTGTTTTCATGAAAAACTGGGAAGAAAAAGATGATAGAGGAGTTTGTCTTGCAGAAAAAGATTACGAAGATGTAATTAAAGTTTGTGAACAATTAGATATTCCATATTACTCTATAAACTTTGAAAAAGAATACTGGGATAAAGTATTTACTTACTTTTTAGATGAATACAAAAAAGGTCGTACACCAAACCCAGATATTATGTGTAATAAAGAAATTAAATTTAAAGTTTTCTTAGAATATGCTGAAGATTTAGGTGCAGATTATGTAGCGACTGGGCACTATGCGCGAGTTAAAGATGTTGATGGAGAACGTTTAATGCTACGTGGTGTTGATAATAATAAAGATCAGACTTACTTCTTATCTCAATTAAAACAACATCAAATTAAAAATATTCTATTCCCTGTAGGAGAACTAGAGAAAAAAGATGTTCGTAAGATTGCAGAAGAAGCGGGTCTTGCAACAGCGAAGAAAAAAGACTCAACGGGTATTTGTTTCATCGGTGAGAAAAACTTTAGAGAATTTTTATCTCAATACTTACCAGCACAAGGTGGTAAAATGGTTGATTTAGATGGTAATGTTCGTGGAGAGCACATTGGTTTAATGCACTATACTATCGGTCAACGTCATGGATTAGGTATTGGTGGAACTAAAGATACAGAAGGTGAAGCATGGTTTGCATGTGGTAAAGACCTTGAAAATAATATACTGTACGTTTGCCAAGGATTCCATAATGAAAAACTTTATTCAGACAGTTTACTAGCTAGTTCACTATCATTCACGACGAAAAATCCACAACCTAATAAATTCACATGTACTGCAAAATTCAGATATCGCCAACCAGATACTGAAGTAGAAGTAGAAGTATTAGAAGATAACAAAGTAAAAGTTGTCTATAAAGAACCAGTACGTGCTGTAACTCCAGGACAAGCGGTTGTTTTCTATGATGGAGATGTTTGTCTAGGTGGAGCAATTATCGACGAAGTATATAAAGATGGAGAAAAACTTCAACTATAATAATATATAAAATAAAATCCTAAAAGTTAGAGAAAAACTCTAGTTTTTAGGATTTTTAGTTTTTAACTTTAAGTTATAAGATTACAGTATGTACTGTGCTAGTAATGTATCAAATCTACGAATATCGATATCTTTTTTAAGGTTGATTTTAATTTTTCCAACTTTAGTCCAAAGTTCTACTTCAGCATTCAAGTCGAAGATTTTACCGGCATTTTCAGTCGACCACATTATTATTGAAGAGTATGGTAGTGAATAAATTTCTACTTTTTTCCCTGTAATTCCTTGTGCATCTTTTACAATAAGTCTTTTGTCTGTAAATACAGCAACATCTCTTATTGTTGCGAAAGCTGCGACAGGTTGTTCACCGTTTATTAATAAGTTTACTATATCTTGAGGAATAGCAACTTCTCTAAAAAATGTCCAGTTTAATAAATTCATTTCGTTAGCCATAATGTTTCTCCTATTTTTATAATTTGAATCTTGTGATTTTTTATCAGTATAACATAAAATACATGAAATATAAATAATGTACTATAATTAGGTTTTCAGTACTAATATAATAAATTTAATGATATAATATAGGTACTAGGGGGAGAGACATATGAATATTAAAAAGGAAGATGTCGTATTATTTTTTAGACAAAATGTTAAATCTATTATTTTGGCGTTTGTGTGTAGTCTTGTAGTAATAATCGGTGGTTTGTTTTATTTTAATCAGAGTAAGACAGAAGATTATAGTGGTGTTAGTTTTTCTAATACTAGTAATGAGACTAATATTAAGGATGAAAAAGCTGAAGATAAACACGATGAAAAGATTTTTGTTGATGTAAAAGGTGCAGTAAAACATCCTGGGGTATTTGAAACGACAAAAGATAAAAGGGTAAAAGATTTAATAGAAGAAGCCGGTGGACTTTTAGATGATGCTGATACTTCTACTTTGAATTTGAGTCAAAAAGTAAAAGATCAGATGGTTATTTATATCCTTAAACATGGTGAAAAGCCGAAACAAATATCTGATAGTGGTACTAGTTCATCTAGTGGTGATGTGATTAATATTAATACTGCTAATTTAGAGCAACTTATGAAAATTTCAGGAGTTGGAAAAACAAAGGCTGAAGCAATTATTTCATATAGAGAAAAAAATGGGGATTTTAAAAAGAAAGAAGATATCACAAAAGTACGAGGTATTGGAAAAGCTACTTTTGAGAAAATTAAAGATAAAATAGAGGTATAGTTATGCAGAGAATTAGTTGGGATGAGTACTTTATGGCTCAAAGCCATCTATTATCGCTTAGATCGACTTGCAGTAGATTATCTGTAGGAGCGACGATAGTTAAAGACAAGAGAATAGTTTCAGGTGGTTATAATGGTTCTATTAAAGGTGATGAACATTGTATAGATGTTGGTTGTAAAGTAGTAGAAGGGCATTGTGTAAGAACTATTCATGCTGAAATAAATGCAATTTTACAATGTTCTAAGTTCGGTGTTGGAACTGAAGGTGCAACTATTTATGTTACACATTTTCCATGTTTGAATTGTACAAAATCTATAATTCAAGCAGGGATAAAAGAAATTTGCTATGCAAATGATTATAGAAATAATGAATATGCTCGAGAGTTATTAGAAAAATCAGGGGTTGTCGTAAGAAAAGTAGATTACGACGTAAACAATGTAGTAGAAAGGTTACTAAATAAATAGTAATGATATACTTACAACTTTCTTTACTAGCATTAGGGGCGATATTATTAAATTATAATATAATAATATCTATGCTATGTATTGTTATTTTTCTACTGATAACTTGGAAAAATAAAAATCTTAATGCTAGGAAAACTATTATTTGTGTAATAGTCTTCTTAGCTTTTTTTATTCGGGGAGCATATGAACAAAAGAATAACGTTACTCATCTAGGTAATGTTGAAAATAAAAATTTAGAACTAGTAGTTTCTGATAGATTTGATGTTAATGGAGCCTATGTGTCATCTATTGGCTATCTTTCAGATGAGAAGGTGTTAGTGAATTATATAGTCAAGAGTGGAGAAGAAAAGAAATTTTTTAAAGAAAAATTTTGGGGTGGAAAACTTTTAGTAAATGCTAATATAGAAGATGTCTCAGAAAAGACTAATTTTTACTCATTTGATTATAAAAAATATAATGAGAATAGAGGCATCTTTAAAAGGATAACTATTAATGAAATTCATGAGATTAAGAATATAGATTCTGTGTATTTTAAATTCTTAACTCTTAGAAATAAATTGAGTTTGAAAATTAATAGAGAACTAACCTTTGATAAAAGTGGCTATTTTCAGGCTTTAATTTTCGGTGATAAAGGATATTTATTAAAAGATGACATAAATTCTTTTAAAAATCTTGGAACAAGTCATTTATTAGCAATCTCAGGGTTACATATAGGTGTACTTATTTCTCTAATTTACTTTATCTTATTAAAGTTTAAAGTAAGTGTTGATTCTATAGAGAAAATTATCTTGATTATTGTTCCACTGTATATGTTGCTTAGCGGAGCTAGTGCCTCTGTTCTTAGGGCAGGTTTTATGATCATATTTTACATTTTGCTTAGAAGAAAAAATATAGATAAGCTTGGCAGTTTATTGCTTACATTTCTGATTTTATTAGCGTATAACCCATTACTAATTTTTAATATTGGTTTTCAATTATCATTTTTAATTACATTTTGTCTATTGATGTCAGGCGTTTATATAAAAAATTCTAGAAATAAAATTCATGGTGCATTTAGAATCAGTGTAATTTCTACATTAGCAAGTATACCAATATTATTGTATAATTTTTATACTATAACTTATATTTCTGTATTTAGTAATATTATCTTAGTACCAATTTTTAGTATTGTAATTTTTCCGTTAGTAATTTTCAGCTATATTGTATTCTTAATAAATGGTCAGGTGTTTAATATTATCTGTAGACCGATATTAAATATTACTTTCAATATATTCGATAAAATTCAGGAGCCGTTTCTAATAGCACAACCTATTCGTATAGGTAAGTTAAATATATTTTTTATAATTGCTATATTCATTATTGTTTTAACTATATTGATAAACTTGAATAAATTTAAATATATGAATGCTGTTTATGGAGTTCTTGGAATAATTCTGATTTGTATAGGAGCTACATATACACCTAAAGCATATATTGAAGACGTAAAAATAGGAAAAGAGAGTGTTTTATATATTAGAGAAAATAAAAATAATCTGTTGATAAATACATCGAATAATATTCAAAATTTTTATACAGATTACAGAAAAAAAGACAAGGATTATGATATAATAAACCAGTACGATTTGCTTTTAAGTTATGAAGGAAAAAATAAATTTGAGTACTTACTTTTAACTTCAGCAAAAAAGAATAAAAGTGATTACTCTATAGATCTTATAGTAAAAGATCTAGTAGGAAAACTTATTGTAATAGATAGTTTAGAAAATAAATTATCAGAAGTAAAGAATATGGCGCAGTATAAAAAAATAGATTATATTGTCCTTAAAGAGAATACAGAGATGAAATTTGGAGAGAATTCTATTTATTATTATAATAAAAAAGTTAGAGTAAAGAATAAGAATTCTGAATTTGAAGTTGAGGTAGATAATTAATGAAAAATGTCTATGTAATATATGGTGAAAATTTTGAAGCCATTAATGATTATGAAAAGAATATAGCTAAAAAGTATTTAAAAGAATTGGATGAATTTAACTATATAAAAATAAATATGCATGAAAATACGTTGGAGACTTTAGTGTATGAATGTAGAAGCAGTGGTTTATTTGGGAATGAAAAAGTAGTAGTTGCTGAGAATTGTAATTTTCTACTTGCTAAACCTAAGAAGATTAAAGTAGAACACAATGTGGATACATTAATTAGTTATTTGGATAATATTAGTGAAGAAGTTGTGTTAATTTTAAAGATTTCTGAAAAGATTGATAGTAGAAAAAAACTTATAAAAAAAATTAAAGAAGTAGGAGAAGTTAAGGAGTTTTCTAATTTCAATGAAAAGGAAATAGCTAGCTATATAGTGAAAGCTGTTGCTGATTCCAATTTGAAAATTTCGAGAGATGATGCAGAATTTCTTGTGAACTATACACGTTTAGATTTTGCTAATATAAAAAAAGAATTAGAAAAACTGCTTCTTTATTGTGATGAGAAGAAAGTAATTACTAGAGAAGATATCGAATTACTAGCGACGAGAAGTTTAGAATACGATGTATTTAGTTTAACTAACGAGTTATTCGGAAAAAATTATTCGAAATTAAGAGTAGTCTATAATTCTTTAGTATTAAAAAAAGAAGAACCGATTTTCTTGCTTTCATTAATAAGTGGACAATTACGAATATATTATAAAGTGAAAGTTCTACTGAATGAACACTATTCACAAAAAGATATAGCTAGAGAATTAGGAGTTCATCCATATAGAGTACAACTAGCGGCACAAGGTATTAGAAATTATAGTGTGGACAAAATTATGAAAACATTAATTTTAGCTGCTGATTATGATAAGTTATTGAAATCTTCGTATATGGATAAATACTTGATATTAGATTTGTTTATTAATAAACTAATAGAAGAGCTAAAATAAAACTTTATTTTTCAAGATTTTATAATTTTATAAAATTTTAAAAATATATGAACTAACAGTTGTAATAGTTTATTGATATCTAAATTAATTATATAAAAGTTAGTTAGATATATAATATACATTGTAGGGGTGCTTGGCAAAGTCTATTTCTTAGAAATACTGAACTTGTCAAGTAGCTCCTATTTTTATTTTAGGTAATTAAAAGGGTTTAATCAAAAAATATTCAGAAAAAAACAAAAAATTCAGATAAATTAGTTTATTCTGAACAAATATAATGTTATAATAGTAATGTTGAAAAGAAATTAATAAAATGAGGTATTGTTTAATGAAGAAAATTGAAACTAAGTTAGCTCAATTAGGAAATAGAAAAGACAAAGTAACGGGAGCCATTGTAACTCCTATATATTTATCGACAGCATATGCTCATCCTGGATTAGGTGAGAGTACTGGTTATGATTACACAAGAACAAAAAATCCTACTCGTACAATTTTAGAGGAGGGATTATGTGAACTTGAAGAAGGATGTCGTGCGATAGCAACGAGTTCAGGTATGAGTGCTATTCAATTAGTTTTTGAATTGTTTGAATTGAATAGTGAATTTCTAGTTTCTAGAGATTTATATGGTGGAAGTTTTAGATATTTTGATGAATTAGAGCGTAAAGGTGCACAGAAATTCATCTATTTCACTGATGAGGAAGATCTTGAAGTGAAAATTACAGAAAATACTAAAGCTGTATTTATAGAAACACCAACTAATCCATTAATGCAAGAAGTTGATATTGAAAAAGTTGCCAAAATCGCTAAAGAAAAGAATGCGTTATTAATAGTAGATAATACTTTATTAACACCATTAAGACAGAAACCATTAACTATGGGGGCTGATATTGTTGTTCACTCAGCTACAAAATATTTAACAGGGCACAACGATATTTTAGCTGGAGCTGTAATTACTAATGATGAACAAATTGGAGAGAGGTTAGCATGGATTTCTAATACTACGGGTGCGGTATTATCTGCGTTTGATAGTTGGCTATTCGTTAGAAGTTTAAAAACTTTACCGTTACGTTTTAATCAACAAGAAAAAAATGCTAAGAAGCTTGCTGAAGAATTAGAAAAAAATCCAAATGTTAAAGAAGTACTATATCCGAAAAAAGGAGCTATGCTTAGTTTTAAACTTCACGATGCTTCTAAGATTGATGCATTTCTACGTTCATTAAAGGTTGCAACATTCGCAGAAAGTTTAGGAGGAGTGGAAACATTAGTTACTTATCCTACGACTCAAACTCACTTTGATATCCCAGAAGAATTACGTCTTTCTTATGGATTAACACCGGATTTATTGAGAATTTCTGTAGGTGTTGAAGATATTGAAGATTTATTAGAAGATTTTGCACAAGCTTTAGAAGTATAGAGGACAGAAATAATGAGTAGAGTAGAAGAATTTGTAAATAAGTATTACGTTGAAAGAAGAAATACGAATAGTTTAAAATGGGATGCTTTAGAAGAGCGATTCGGAGATAAAGATTTACTTGCTATGTGGGTAGCTGATATGGAATTTAAAACTCCAGATAGTATAAGAGAAGCGCTGATTGAACGTGTAAATCATGGAGTTTTTGGTTATACTAAGTTACCTGAAAGTTATTATGATGAATATAAAAAATGGCAAAAACAAAAGTATGAAGTCAATGTTGATAAGCAATGGATAAGATTTGCTCCTGGTATTGTCCAAGCGATTTTATGGGTAATTCATGCGTATACGGAAAAAGAAGATTCAGTTATAATTATGCCACCTGTATATTATCCATTTGCTAATTCTATTAGAAATAGTGGTAGAAAATTAGTTGAATCGCCGTTACTTGAGGAAAATGGTGAATTTAAAATAGATTTTGATACATTTGAAAAAGAGATTCGTGATAACAATGTAAAATTATATATTCACTGTTCACCTCATAATCCGGTAGGTAGAGTCTGGACGTTAGAAGAACAAAAACGAGTGTTTGAAATTTGTGAGAAGTATGATGTACTTGTATTATCTGACGAGATTCATCAAGATTTTACATATAATAATCACAAGCAAATTTCTGCATTAGCACTGGAAGATGGAAAATATAATCATCGTCTTATCGTTGCCAACTCAGGATCTAAAACATTTAACCTTGCTTCATTGGTTCATGCAACTTTATTAATTCCTGACGAAAAAGTAAGAATGGTTTTTGATAAATATAAAAAAGAGAACTTAGAAGCAGAACCAAGTCTCTTGGGGCAAATTGCTCTAGAGGCTGGTTATAGAGAAGGGCATGAATGGCTTGAAGGATTAAAAGAAACAGTATTGTATAATTATACTTTACTACATGACACTCTTAAAGAAAAAGTTCCAGCAATTAAGGTGTATCCATTAGAAGGAACGTATTTAGTATTTGTTAATTTAGAAAAAGTACTAGATGGAAAAACAACAAAACAATTCATACAAGACGAATGCGGTCTAGCGATTGATTTTGGTCATTGGTTTGGTAAAGGTTATAATAAATATATTAGAATAAATCTAGCAACTAGCCCGGATAATGTAAAAGAGGCTATTGATAGAATAATTAACAATTGTAATAAATAGAATTAAGCAAAAAGGAAGAACTTAGAGAGAATTTCTAGGTTCTTCCTTTAATTAGTAATAAAAAAACTACTCAGAAGTCTGAGTAGTTAATATAATTATTTAGCTAGGTTTGATTTATATCTAGCAGCTGCGTTTTTGTGGATTAAGTTAGTTTTAGCAGCTTTATCGATTTTTTTGTAAGCAAGGTTTACTAACTCTGCAGCGTTAGCAGCACCTTCAGATTTAGCTACTTTAGCTTTTTTAATAGCTGTACGCATTTCAGATTTTTTAGCTGTGTTAGCAGCATTAGTTTTAGCATCTTTTCTTACGCTTAATACTGATGATTTAATGTTTGGCATTCGATTCACCTCCTGATTATAGTTTTTTTACTAAGAAATATTAATTAATATTCTTAATTACAATGAATTAAGTGTTGTTAGATACAACTACCTCATTTTAACATATTAAAATTGTAAATGCAAGATATTTTTATAAAAATTTTAGCATTACATTATTTTTTTATAATTTTTTTATATTTTTGTTGACGAATGGATATAATATGTGTTAGTATAAATGACGTTGATATTTAATTTTACATAGGTAAGGTTATTTGTCTTCTGACTTTATTATAATAAAAGATGTTTGAGAGATCCATCTATAAAAAAAACTTGAAGTACTGATTTCTCTTAATCAGTACTTCTTTATTTTCTCTTAAACAAGACAAGGAGATATATAATGAGAAATAATACAGTTAAAGTATTAACTATTCAAGCATTAATAGCAGCTATCTATGTTGTTTTAACAGTTGCTATTGCACCATTTTCATACGGTGCTATTCAATTACGTATTAGTGAATCACTATCTCAATTAGTGGTATTTAGTAAAAAATATTGGTTCCCTATAACTTTAGGTGTAGCAATAGCAAATATTTTTAGTCCACTTGGTATTGTAGATGTGTTCTTCGGGACTTTAGGAACAGGTTTAGCGTTAGCTATCAGTGTTTTTGTATTTAAATTTGTAAAAAATAGAATAGCTAGACATATTCTTAATATTGTCATTTACTTAGTAGTTTGTATGCCGATTATTGCATATGAAATTACTATCTTTAGCGGTGAAAACTCTGCAAGAGTACCATTCGAATTTGAAGCATTCACAGCAATTTACGGATCACTTTTATTATCACAAGTTGTAGTAATGGTAATTGGTATTGTTATTACAGAAGCATTAAATAAAGCTATTGATCTTAAAAAAGTTTTTGAATAATATTCATAAATAAATCGTTAGGAAATTTTCCTAGCGATTTTTTTAATTTTAGTATTGACCTTTACGTTACGTAATAGTATATAATTAATATATCACTAGTGAAATATTATAAAATATAGAGGAATAAATATGAGGATAAATGAGGTTGTGAAGCTCACAGGTGTGAGTGCAAGAACACTACAATATTATGATGAGATTGGATTATTAATTCCAAAGAAACTAGATAATGGTTATAGAGATTATACTAATGAAAATCTAGAAAAACTTCAAAAAATACTATTTTATAGATGTTTAAAGTTTAAGTTAAATGATATTAAAGAACTGTTAGATGGAGAAACTGAAAATTTAAAAATACTTGAACAACAACGGGAGTTAATTTTAAAAGAGAAAGAAAAGTTTGAAATAATCTTACATAATATAGAAAAAACAATAAAAACATATAAAGGAGAAGAAACAATGACTATAGAAGAAAAATTTAATGGATTTAAAAAAGAAGACTTAAATAAGTATGAAGACCAAGCTATAGAAAAGTATGGTAAAGAAACAATAGAAGAATCTAAGAAAAGACAGAGTGGTAAGGAGGATATAGTAACAGAGAAATTTAACAGTGTTTTCCGTTCTATGGCAGAATTTAAAAAAAATGGAATTAGTGTAGAAGAAAAAGAAGTTCAATCTAGAGTAGAAGATCTTTATAATTATATGAATGACTATGCTTTTGATTGTAGTATAGAAGTTTTTTCATATATAGGAAAAGGTTATGTACATAATCCTGAATTCAAAAGCAATATAGATAAATTTGGAGAAGGTGTGGCTGAATATACATCTAAGGCTATAGATGTATTTTGTAACAGTAGATTAAATAAGTAATTTTATAGTAGGAATAATAAATTTATAATTCATTTTAAATTTTTTTAAAAAAACTATTGACAAATAAAAATTAATATATTAGAATAAATAAGTCAGTTGAAAATGTACCGTAGACAGTAGGGGGAGAAATCCTTAATTAACCTACCGAGGACAAAATTCGAAAAGAAACTTATGTGCCTTTTTGTATGTTCTCGCATGCAAGAAGGTTTTTTTAATGGTACTGAAATTGATAAATCTACTTAGGAGGAAGTTCAATGTCAAAAGCTATTGAGAGAAAACAAGAGTTAGTAAATCAAATCGCAGAAGAAATTAAAGCAAGTTCTTCAGTTGTTATCGCTGACTACCGTGGATTAAACGTTGCGGAAGTAACAGAATTACGTAACAACATGCGTAACGAAGGTTTAACTTTTAAAGTTTATAAAAACTCATTAGTTCGTCGTGCGATGGAGCAAGCAGGAATTGAAGGATTAGACGAAGTTCTAACTGGACCAAATGCTTTTGCTTTCTCAACAGACGATGCTGTAGCTCCTGCTAGAGTTTTAAACGATTTCGCTAAAGAACACGAAAACTTAGAACTAAAAGCTGGTGTTATAGAAGGAAAAGTTGCAGATCAAGCTGAAATTAAAGCTATCGCTACATTACCAAGTCGCGAAGGATTACTTTCAATGTTACTATCTGTATTAACAGCGCCAATGCGCAATACTGCTTTAGCTGTTAAAGCTGTTGCAGACCAAAAAGCTGAACAAGAAGCTTAATAAATAAAAAAATATTAAAAACATATAATTTAAAAATCGGAGGAAATTTATAATGACTAAAGAACAAATTTTAGACGCTATCAAAGAAATGTCAGTTTTAGAATTAAACGACTTAGTAAAAGCAATTGAAGAAGAATTCGGAGTAACTGCTGCTGCACCTGTAGCTGTAGTTGGTGGAGCTGCTGCTGGAGCTGCTGAAGAAAAAACTGAATTTGACGTAGTTTTAGCTAACGCTGGAGACTCAAAAATTAAAGTAATCAAAGTTGTTCGTGAAATCACTGGAGACGGACTAAAAGAAGCTAAAGAAAAAGTTGATGGTGCGCCAGCAACACTTAAAGAAGGAGTTTCTAAAGAAGAAGCTGAAGAAATTAAAGCTAAATTAGAAGAAGTTGGAGCAACTGTAGAAGTTAAATAATTTCTATTCTAAGTAGATAAAAAGATAGATGTAAATAAACAATAATATTCTATTTGAGAATATTTGATACGATGATAATAACAAAAATAGTATATCTCAAGTGTCTAGCTATGGGATATACTATTTTCTTTCATTTTAAGAGGTGTCTTTATTATGGAACATTATTATACAAATAATCCGACGACAGAAAGTCGAGAAAAAATTATCAACTCAACAATAGCAAATGAGAATTTGAAATTTTATACAGATAATGGAGTATTTTCTAAAGAGAGTGTAGATTTTGGAACTAAAACAATGTTAGAAAGTTTCACTACAGATAAAGAAAATGCTAAAGTTGCGGATATTGGATGCGGTTATGGGGTTATATCTATATTCCTCGCTAAAAAATATCCAACATACAAGTTTACTATGGTAGATGTAAACAATAGAGTATTAGAATTATCTAAAAAAAATATTGAACTTAATAATATAGAAAATGAAGTAGAAGTACTAGAAAGTAGTTCCTTTGATAATGTTGAAGGAAACTTTGATATAGTTTTAACAAACCCACCGATAAGAGCTGGGAAAAAAATTGTACATAAAATAATGATAGACAGTTATGAACATCTAAATGCTCAAGGTGAGCTTTGGGTAGTTATACAAAAAAAACAAGGAATGGCTAGTTGTAAAAAATTATTAGAAGATACTTTTTCAATAGTAGAAGTAGTTTCGAAAAATAAGGGTTACTATATCCTAAAAGCCGTAAAATAATTGACAACTTGCTATGACTATGATAAAATGATATATTGCAAGTAATTCTATTTTCTTTTAGATAGAATTGCCAAAATTATATAAGTAAGTAAGAGAAAATGTATATATTTTCTTTTTAGTTTTTAAGAGAAAAGCTGAGAGGTGACACAGTTGCAAAAAGTTAAATTTGGTAAGCACAGAGAAAGACGTAGCTATGCTAGAATATCAGAGGTAATTGATTTACCGGACTTAATTGAAATTCAAACCTTATCTTATGATAAATTTTTAGAAACTGGTCTAAAAGATGTTTTTAAAGATGTATCACCAATAGAAGGTAATAATGATAAATTAAGTTTAGAATTTATCGACTATAAATTAGGAACTCCTAAATATGATGTTGATGAGTCTAAAGAACGTGACGCTACATATTCAGCACCTTTAAGAGTGCGCGTACGTTTAATTAATAAAGAACGTGACGAAATTAAAGAACAAGAAGTATTTATGGGTGAATTACCGTTGATGACTGAAACTGGAACGTTTATCATCAATGGTGCAGAACGTGTAATTGTATCTCAATTAGTACGTTCGCCTTCTGTATATTTTACAGAAGATGACAAACTTAAAGTTAAAAATATTCCAAATGCCTATAAAACAACTGTTATTCCTAACAGAGGAGCTTGGTTGGAATTTGAAAAAGATATTAAAGGATTAGTTTATGCTCGTATTGACAGAACTAGAAAAATTCCTTTAACAACGCTTATTAGAGCGTTAGGTTTTGAATCTGATGAATCAATTATTAAATTATTCGGAGAAGATACAGAACTATTAAACACATTAGAAAAAGATGAAAACCTAGACACAGGAACTGCGTTAAAAGTAATTTATGATAAATTACGTCCTGGAGAGCCAGCTAACGTAGAAACTGCAAAAGCAACTTTACATGGTAGATTCTTCGATCCAAGAAGATATGACCTTGCTAAAGTGGGACGTTATAAATTAAATAACAAACTTCACGTTGGTGAACGTCTAGAAAACCAAATTCTAGTTGAACCAATTGTTGATACAGAGACAGGAGAAATCTTAGTAGAAAAAGGTACTAAGTTAACACGTGAAATCATTGATGGAATTTATGAAGAATTAGGAACTACAGCTAACGTAGTAGAATTCGACATGAATGAAAGTCTTGATGGAAGCGACAGTCTTAAATTACAATTATTCAAGATTGTAAACCAAGTAAAAGTAGGTAATGACTTCGATATCGATGAATTAACTGATGATCAAGTATTACATGTAATTGGTAATGGAGCACCTAATAAAGATGTTCTAACATTAACAATTGCTGATATCGTGGCAAGTATTAACTACTACCTATTATTAATCAGAACTCGTAGAAATAACGATGGATTTGAATTTGAATTAATCGGACGTGTAGATGATATCGACCACCTTGGTAACCGTCGTCTACGTTGTATCGGAGAACTATTACAAAACCAAATTCGTGTAGGTATTTCACGTATGGAACGTGTTGTGCGTGAACGTATGAGTATTCAAGATACAAATGAAATCACTCCACAACAACTAATTAACGTAAGACCAGTTACAGCAATTATTAAAGAGTTCTTTGGAAGTTCTCAACTTTCACAATTCATGGACCAAGTAAACCCACTAAGTGAGCTTACTCACAAACGTCGTTTATCTGCACTTGGACCTGGTGGTTTAACAAGGGAACGTGCAGGGATGGAAGTTCGTGACGTTCACTACTCACACTATGGTCGTATGTGTCCGATTGAAACACCAGAGGGACCAAACATCGGTCTTATAAACTCACTTTCATCATTTGCTCGTATAAATGAATTTGGATTCATTATGACTCCATATAGAAAAGTTGAATTTGATGGAGAAGGTCGTCCATACGTAACTGAAAACGTACAATATTTAACAGCTGATCAAGAAGATAAATACGTTGTAGCACAATCAACTGCTAATGTTGATGAAAAAGGTTACTTCGTAGATGAAGAAGTAGTATGTCGTTTCAGAGGGGATAACACAGTTAAACCTCGTGAAATGATGAACTTCATGGACGTATCACCTAAACAGGTAGTTTCTGCTGCCACAGCATGTATTCCGTTCTTAGAGAATGACGACTCTAACCGTGCCCTAATGGGAGCGAACATGCAACGTCAAGCAGTACCTCTAATGATTACAGAAGCACCATTCGTTGGTACAGGTATGGAGCACCTTGCAGCACGTGACTCAGGAGCGGCTGTTATCGCTAAATACCCTGGTATCGTTGAATATGTTGATGGAGCGAAAATTAAAGTACGTCGTATTGAAACTCTAGAAGGTAAAGAAATTAAAGGTGATTTAGATACATACGTAATTCACAAATTCGTACGTTCTAACCACTCTACAGCTTACAACCAAAAACCAATCGTTAAAGTTGGTGATAGAGTAGAACCTAAAGATATCCTTGCAGATGGACCATCTATGGATAAAGGAGAATTAGCTTTAGGTAAAAACCTTGTAGTAGCATTCGTAAACTGGGATGGATATAACTATGAGGATGCTGTTATCATGAGCGAACGTCTTGTAAAAGATGATGTTTATACTTCTATCCACGTAGAAGAATATGAAACAGATGCTCGTGACACTAAACTTGGGCCAGAAGAAATTACTCGTGAAATTCCAAACGTAGGTGAAAATGCACTTAGAAACCTAGATGCACGTGGAATTATCCGTATTGGGGCTGAAGTTAAAGATGGAGATATCTTAGTAGGTAAAGTTACACCGAAAGGATTAACTGAACAAACTCCAGAAGAAAAATTATTATATGCTATCTTTGGAGCTAAATCTAAAGAAGTACGTGATACTTCATTACGTGTACCTCACGGTGCTGATGGAGTAGTTGCTGATGTTAAAATCTTTAAACGTGAAGATGGCGCTGAATTACCTAACGGTGTAAATGAACTTGTACGTGTATTCATCGTTCAAAAACGTAAAATCCGCGTAGGGGATAAAATGGCCGGTCGTCACGGTAACAAAGGGGTTATCTCAAATATCTTACCAGAAGAAGATATGCCTTACCTACCAGACGGTACACCAGTTGACGTAATGTTAAACCCACTAGGGGTTCCATCTCGTATGAACATTGGACAAGTATTAGAGCTACACTTAGGTATGGCTGCTAAACAATTAGGAATCCACGTAGCGACACCAGTATTCGATGGTGCTACTGATGAAGATGTTTGGTCTACAGTTGCTGAAGCTGGAATGGCTAAAGATGCTAAGACAGTTCTTTATGATGGACGTACAGGTGAACCATTCGACAGCCGTGTATCTGTAGGGGTAATGTACATGATTAAACTTGCACACATGGTTGATGATAAACTTCACGCTCGTTCAATTGGACCATACTCATTAGTAACACAACAACCACTTGGAGGTAAAGCTCAATTTGGTGGACAAAGATTTGGTGAGATGGAGGTATGGGCACTTGAAGCTTATGGTGCTGCATATACTCTTCAAGAAATCTTAACGTACAAATCAGATGATACTAATGGTCGTGTTAAAACATACGAAGCTATCGTTAAAGGTGAAAACATTCCACGTCCAGGAGTTCCTGAATCATTCCGAGTACTTATGAAAGAACTTCAAGCACTAGGTATGGACTTCAGAGTAATGGATAATGAAGATAACGAAGTAGACATGGGTGATATTGATCTAGGAGATACAATTGATTTCCACGAATCACACCATCACAACCACAATGAAGAAGAAGCTAAAGAAACAGAAAAAGCTTCAAAAGAAAATACTGAAAATGGATATCAAAGTTTAGCTAACTTAATTCTATCTGATTCAGAAGAAGAAGTTGAAGAAGAATCAAGTGAAGAAACTTCAGGATATCAAGCATTAGCTAATCTTTTAATGTCAGATACAGATGAGTATGAAGACGTTGAAGATGATACTGATGAAGAATAATATAAATTTTACAATTAATCACAAAGAACTATTCAAGGCATTTATACAAAAAAATAAAGGAGGTATGCTCCTTGATAGACGTAAATAATTTTGCATATATGAAAATTAGTTTAGCTTCTCCAGAAAAAATCAGAAGTTGGTCTTACGGAGAGGTTAAAAAACCTGAAACAATTAACTATAGAACTTTAAAACCAGAAAACGATGGGCTATTCTGTGAAAGAATTTTTGGTCCAACAAAAGACTGGGAATGTGCTTGTGGAAAGTACAAAAGAGTTAGATATAAAAACATTAAATGTGATAAATGTGGAGTTGACGTAACTTTAGCTAAAGTTCGTCGTGAAAGAATGGGGCACTTAGAATTAGCTGCCCCAGTCAGCCACATTTGGTATTTCAAAGGTATTCCAAGTAGAATGGGTCTTCTACTTGACCTTAGCCCAAGACAATTGGAAGAAGTAATTTACTTTGCTTCTTACATTGTTATTGATCCAGGTGAAACTGACTTCATGAAGAAACAAATTGTTTCTGAGCGTGAAGTGCGTGAAGCACGTAGCACATTTGGAGCAAACTCTTTCGTAGCTAAAATGGGAGCTGAAGCAATTCGCGATCTATTAGCTGAGTTAGATATCGAAAAAGAACTTAAAGACCTTAAAAATGAACTTAAAGAATTAAGTGAAAGCAACTATAAATCTGGTCAAAAAGTTGTAAAAATCATCAAACGTGTTGAAGTATTCGAAGCGTTTAAACACTCTGGAAATAAACCAGAATGGATGATTATGACTGTATTACCAGTTATTCCACCTGAATTAAGACCTATGGTTCAATTAGACGGTGGACGTTTCGCAACAAGTGACTTAAACGATTTATATAGACGTGTAATTAACCGTAACAATCGTCTGAAAAAACTTATCGAACTTAAGGCACCAGGGCTAATTGTACAAAACGAAAAACGTATGTTACAAGAAGCAGTAGATGCATTAATCGATAACGGACGTCGTGGTCGTCCTGTAACAGGTCCTGGTAACAGAACATTAAAATCATTATCTAATATGCTAAAAGGTAAACACGGTCGTTTCCGTCAAAACTTATTAGGTAAACGTGTTGACTACTCTGGACGTTCAGTAATCGTAGTTGGTCCAAACCTAAAAATGTACCAATGTGGATTACCTAAAGAAATGGCACTTGAATTATTCAAACCATTTGTAATGCGTGAATTAGTTAAACGTGAGTTAGCTAATAACATTAAAAATGCTAAAAACCAAATCGAAAGAATGGAAGATCATGTATGGGATATCTTAGAAGATATTATTCGTGAGCACCCAGTATTACTTAACCGTGCCCCGACTCTTCACAGACTAGGTATCCAAGCATTCGAACCAATCTTAGTAGAAGGACGTGCAATTCGTCTTCACCCTCTTGTTACAACAGCGTTTAACGCCGACTTCGATGGTGACCAAATGGCCGTTCACGTACCTTTATCAAAAGAAGCACAAGCAGAAGCACGTATGCTAATGCTAGCTGCTCAAAACATCCTTAACCCTAAAGATGGTAAACCAGTAGTTACACCATCTCAGGATATGGTATTAGGTAACTACTACCTAACACTTGAAAGACCTGGAGCAGTAGGGGAAGGTATGATTTTCAAAGATGCCGATGAAGCAAGAATAGCATATCAAAATGGATATATTCACCTTCACACACGTGTTGGTATCGCGGCTAAATCATTTGAAAACCCAACGTTCACAGAAGAACAAAACAAAAAATTACTTGTTACTACAATCGGTAAAGTAATCTTTAACGATATATTACCAGAAGGATTCCCTTATCTAAATGAACCTACAAAAGATAATTTAGAATCAGCGACTCCTGACAAATATTTCGTTTCACCATCTGATCTTGCAGAAGGTGGATTAAAAGCATATATTGCTGAACAAGAAGCTGTAACACCATTCAAAAAAGGTTTCTTATCAAAAATCATTTCTGAAATCTTTAACAGATTCCACATTACTGAAACATCTATGATGTTAGACAGAATGAAAGATTTAGGATTCAAATACTCTTCAAGAGCTGGTATTACAGTAGGGGTAAGTGACGTATTCGTCTTACCTAATAAATACGAAATTTTAGCAGACTCACAAGCTAATGTTGATAAAATCACAACATTATACAGACGTGGTCTATTAACTGAAGAAGAAAGATATCAAAACGTTATTGCTCAATGGGCAAAAGCAAAAGATATCATCCAAGATCAACTTATGGACTCTCTTCCAGCTACTAACCCAATCTATATGATGAGTGACTCTGGAGCCCGTGGTAACGCGTCTAACTTTACTCAGTTAGCCGGAATGCGTGGTCTGATGGCATCTCCATCAGGACGTATCATGGAAATGCCTGTACGTTCATCATTTAAAGAAGGATTAACAGTATTAGAGTTCTTCATCTCTTCTCACGGTGCGCGTAAAGGTCTTGCCGATACAGCGCTTAAGACAGCCGACTCAGGTTACTTAACTCGTCGTCTTGTAGACGTTGCACAAGATGTTATTGTTCGTGAAAACGACTGTGGTACATCTCGTGGATTAAGAGTTGCTGCACTTAAAAATGGAACAGATGAAATCGAAAGCTTACAAGAACGTCTTGAAGGTAGATACAGTAAAGAAACTGTTGTTCACCCGGAGACAGGAAAAGTTATCGTTGAAGATGGTCAATTAATCACTCTAGATACAGCTAAAGAAATTGAAGCAGCTGGAATCGAAAGTGTTGTTATCAGATCAGCATTTACATGTAACTCTCGTCATGGAGTTTGTGAGAAATGTTATGGTAAAAACTTAGCTACAGGTGAAAAAGTAGAAGTTGGGGAAGCAGTTGGTACAATTGCCGCTCAATCTATCGGAGAACCTGGTACACAGCTTACAATGCGTACGTTCCACACAGGTGGGGTTGCCGGTGCCGATATCACTCAAGGTTTACCTCGTATTCAAGAGTTATTTGAAGCGCGTAATCCAAAAGGTAAGGCATTAATCTCAGAAGTAGATGGAACAGTTACAAAAGTTGAAATCGATAATAATCACGTACGTAGAATTTACGTATTAAGTGAAATCGGTGAAGAAAGAGAATACCAAGACTATGGTGCAAGCCGTATGTTAGTTAAAGAAGATGACAAAGTTAAACGTGGTCAAGCTTTAACTGAAGGTTCTATTGAACCAAAAGAATTACTATCAATTGCTGGTTTAGAAGCAGTACAAAGTTACTTATTAACTGAGGTACAAAAAGTTTACCGTATGCAAGGGGTAGAAATCAGTGATAAACACGTTGAGGTTATGGTACGTCAAATGTTAAGAAAAGTACGTGTAATCAATGCTGGAGACACTGACTTACTTCCAGGTTCATTAGTTGATATTCACAAATTCACAGATGAAAACAAAAAAATCCTTGCGGTACGTGGAAACATGGCTACAGCTAAGCCTGTAATTCTAGGTATCACTAAAGCTTCATTAGAGACTGAAAGTTTCTTATCTGCAGCTTCATTCCAAGAAACTACTCGTGTTCTTACAGACGCAGCAGTTAAAGGAAAAGTTGATAGACTTATGGGACTTAAAGAGAACGTTATTATTGGTAAGCTAATTCCAGCAGGAACAGGAATGCCAAGATACAATGACGTAGATATCAAAGTTGAAAATGAACTTGAATTAGAAATGGATAACGAATTAAGTAGACCAATTGAAGAAGAATTACACGAAGAATTAGGATCTATTTAATTTAGAACATAGAAAAGTTAATAGGAATATAAAAAAATCTTATATTCCTATTGACAAATCTATAAAAAGTATGTAAAATAGATAATGTTGAATACAAAAGTAGAAGCACCCGTTTCTCACCTGCCAATATTGATTGTTCAGGTTTATGTAGATGAAATGTAGAATTTTATGCTGGGTGTTTTGCACTCAGTTTTTTTTAATGCTTTTAGTATTTAATGAAATTTATAAATAGGAGGTGCTGATCATTAGTAAAGATACTGCACAAGTAAATGAAGGTATTAAAGCGAAAGAGTTTCTTTTAATTAGTCAAAATGGAGAACAATTAGGAGTTAAAACTAAGGCAGAAGCAATGCAAATTGCAGAGCGTATGAACTTAGATGTTGTTCTAGTAGCTCCAAATGCTAAAACACCAGTTGCTAAAATTATGAACTACGGTAAGTTCAAATTTGAACAACAAAAGAAAGAAAAAGAAGCACGTAAGAAACAAAAAATCGTAACAACAAAAGAGATAAGATTATCTCCAACAATTGAAAAACACGATTTCGAAACTAAGTTGAAAAATGCACGTAAATTCTTAGCAAAAGAAGACAAAGTTAAAGTTTCTATTCGTTTTAAAGGGAGAGCAATCACCCACAAAGAAATTGGACAGAAAGTTTTAGAAAACTTTTCTAACGAAGCTAGCGATATAGCTACTGTCGAACAAAAACCTAAAATGGAAGGTCGCAGTATGTTCTTAGTTCTAGCACCAAAAAAAGAGAAATAAAGGTTTAATATAGGAGGAATTTGATAATGCCAAAAATGAAATCTCACCGTGGTTTAGCAAAACGTGTGAAAAAAACAGCTAGCGGTAAATTAAAACGTAGCCGTGCTTATACTTCTCACTGGTTTTCAAGAAAAACTACTAAACAAAAACGTCACTTACGTAAAGCTTCATTAGTATCTCGTGGTGATTACAAACGTATTAGAACTTTATTAGTTAAATAATATTAAAGAAGATTAATTATAGCGTAAATACTTATTTAAGTTATACATAAGGAGGAATTAGATATGCCACGTGTTAAAGGTGGAACTGTGACTCGTCGTCGCCGTAAAAAAGTTTTAAAACTAGCTAAAGGATATTTTGGTTCAAAACATACATTATTCAAAGTTGCTAAGCAACAAGTAATGAAATCAGGAATGTATGCTTTCAGAGACCGTCGTCAAACAAAACGTAACTTCAGAAGATTATGGATCGTTCGTATTAATGCAGCTGCAAGATTAAATGGATTATCTTACAGCCGTCTAATGAACGGACTTAAAGTTGCTGGAATCGATATTAACAGAAAAATGTTATCAGAAATCGCTATCCACGACGCAGCAGCATTCACAAGCATTTGTGAACAAGCTAAAGCAGCTTTAGCTAAATAATTAAAGAAAATTTAAAGAATACTTGCATAATTTTGTAAGTATTCTTTTTTTATAATTAAACACCTTAGAGAGTCATTTTTCGGCTCTTTAAGGTGTTTTATTCATTAATAGACTATTTTTCTAGGGTTATTTAATCTATGGAGTTTTGCTTGAGCAATTTCATTGTACACTTCTTCATTTCTTTTTTCGTATAATAAAATAGCCCATGTGTACCATAATAAATCACAAAACTGTAAGAATACATCTAATTTATCATAACGGCACTCTTTATCGCTAAAATAGGCTTTCAAGAAGGTGATTGTTTCTTCATAGTTTAAATCATTTTCAGATATAAAACTCGCAATATCGAAGTAATAATCATTGTATCCTGCGTACTCAAAATCTATTAAGTATAATTTATCTTTTGTAAATAAGAAATTACCTTCAACTAAGTCATTGTGACATAGTCTGTCAGGCTCATAGAACTCTTTAAAATTAGCTATGATGTACAAATATTGTTCAAGAATATTCTGTTTTTCATCAATTTGGTTATAATAATTATAAAATTGCTTAACAGGATCAAACATATGCTCAGCTTGAAATTTTTTCGAATGAAAGCTATTGAGAAGTTTTCCTATTCTTATAATACTTGATAATTTTCTTTGTGAAATAAATGTTTTTGGATTAGGTTGAAATTCTGTAATTAGGTTATCATTATTGAAGAATATTGGTTTAAGAAAGTAATCTTCATCGGCAAGAAGACTAATAGCTTCTTTTTCGTTATTTTTATTTACAATACTTGTAGAATCTTTAGATGTTCTATAGAAATATTTATTATTATCCGTTGTAATAATATAATTTTTATTAGTAATTCCATAACTTGTTTCTTCTAGTGAGATTACTTTTTCATTTAAGATTTTTTCTAATTTATCTAAATTGTACATATCAATATCCTCCTTAATTTCTGAAATATAAAATCCTTTTTCACTATAATTATATAATAAACTAACTAAAGTTAAAAGAAAAACGATTACATTGTTTATAAATTTAATTTTTAAATTTTTATTAAAATACTATTTTTTTTCATAATATATTTCCATTAGTTTTGAAATAAATTAATAAATATACACTATATTATTTATGTGAACTTAAATTGATACTAATCTTTAAAAATACCTGGTATATATAGATATTTTAAATTAAAAATTTATAAAAAAATGGTCGTTGTTGAAAAAAAACAAGAAATTTGATATAATTATAATGTATAAAATATATTTATATACACAGAGTTTCATTTTTAAATATCATAGGAGGTGTGAAATGAAAGAAGTTTTTATTAATAGTGAGTATATTACATTAGCTCAATTCTTAAAATTAGAAGGGTTTATTGGTTCAGGTGGAGAAGCTAAATACTTTTTACAAGAAGTAGAAGTCGAGCTTAATGGAGAGCTAGAAAACAGACGAGGGAAAAAATTATATTCAAATGATGTAATAAAATTAGAAGGAAACGAATTTATAATAATTAATGAAAATTAAAAGTTTAAAATTACTGTACTTTCGAAATTATTTATCTACGAATATAGATGCACATCCCTCGCTTAATGTTTTAGTAGGAAACAATGCGAATGGAAAAACTAATATTATAGAGTCTATTTTTTGTTTGGCGCTTGGGAAAAGCTACAGAACAAAGAGTGATAGCGAGTGTATTATGTTTGGAGAAACAGCAACAGCTATGTCTTGTATCGTGAATAAGAATGATAAAGATCTAGACATAATGTTAGGAATTAATAATAAAGGGAAAAGTGCAAAGATTGCTGGAATAAAGAAAACTAAGCTAACTGATTTTGTCGGTGAACTTAATGTTGTTCTTTTCTCTCCAGAAGATTTGCAGATTGTTAAAGGTTCTCCATCATTACGTAGAGAATTTATGAATCGTGAATTCTATCAATTTTCACGTATTTATCACAAATACTACTTAATGTATCAACATCTTTTAAAACAACGCAATTCATATTTAAAAGATATGAGAAAGAATCCGAAGGATGAGATGTCTCTAGCGTATTTAGAAACTCTTACATCTCAACTCGCGAAAGTAGCACTATACATTACAAAAGAGAGAGTGTCATTTGTTCAAGATATTTCTAAGTTAACATATAAAAATATGTTAAATATATCGAATGGACAAGAAACTTTAAAAATTAAATATAAAAGTTCAGTATTAGATGCATTGAATATTTCAGAAATAAACGATGAGTCCTTTACTGAAGAGAACTTGACTAAAGTTATGATGAATAAATCTTTTGATGATATTATGCGAGGAAGTACAAAAATTGGACCACAGCATGATGATTTAGAATTTTATATAAATGATCTTGATGCGAAAATGTATGCATCCCAAGGTCAACAGAGAAGTATAGTATTATCACTTAAACTCGCTGAAATAAACTATCTAAAAGAAAAAACAGGAACATATCCTGTATTACTATTGGATGATGTACTAAGCGAGCTGGATAAAAATAGACAATTGAAATTATTAGATGCAATTAATGAAAATGTGCAAACATTCATTACGACACCTTCAATATCAGATATTAAAGAAGATTTATTAAGAAAAGCTAAAGTTTTCAAAATAGAAAATGGAAACATTAGTGAAATAGTCTAGAAAATTTATTTATGAATTTACTAAAATGAAAGGAAAAATCATGGTAGAAAATAAAAAAACACAAGAATATAATGCCGATCAGATTCAGGTCCTTGAAGGATTAGAAGCTGTTAGGGTAAGACCAGGTATGTATATCGGTTCTACATCTAGTAAAGGTCTACACCACCTTGTTTGGGAAATAGTAGATAACTCAATAGATGAAGCCTTAGCTGGATATTGTAATACGATAACAGTAGCAATTGAAGAAGGAAATTGGATAAGAGTAGAGGATAATGGTCGTGGGATTCCTGTAGATATTCAAGAACAAACAGGTAAACCTGCACTTGAAGTAATCCTTACAGTACTACATGCCGGTGGTAAATTCGGAGGCGGCGGATATAAAGTATCTGGTGGTCTTCACGGGGTTGGTGCCAGTGTAGTTAATGCTTTGTCAACTAACTTAGAAGCCTCTGTTCATCGTGATGGAAAAATTCACAGTATGAAATTTGAGCGAGGAGATGTAGTTCAAGGTATTACTGTAGTTGGAGATACTGATAGAACTGGAACAACTATTCGTTTTAAAGCAGATCCAGAAATCTTCCAAGAAACGACAGTATATGAATACGATATTTTAAGAACACGTATTAGAGAACTTGCTTTCTTAAACAAAGGAATAACAATTATTCTTAAAGATGAAAGAGCAGGACAAGAAAAAGAGGAAACTTTCTGTTATGAAGGTGGACTATTAGAATATGTAGAGATGTTAAATGAGAATAAAGATGCTTTACATGAAGCTATCTATGTTCACGGTGAGATGGATGGTAAAGAAGTAGAAATCTCAATGCAATATAACACTGGATATTCAAATAATGTCTTAAGTTATGCGAATAACATTAATACACATGAGGGTGGTACTCATGAAAGTGGATTTAAAACGGCACTTACAAGAATAATTAACTCTTATGGTAAAAAGAATAAACTTATTAAAGATAAGGAATCTTTAACAGGTGACGACGTTCGTGAAGGACTTGTTGCGATTATCTCTATTAAACACCCAAATCCACAGTTCGAAGGACAAACAAAAACTAAATTAGGTAACTCAGAAATGAGTACTATTACTAACAAACTATTCTCTGAAGAATTAGATAGATTCTTATTAGAAAATCCAAAAACAGCGAAAATAATCGTTGAAAAAGGACTTCAAGCATCTCGCGCGAGAATCGCAGCGAAGAAAGCTCGTGAATCTACACGTCGTAAAAATGCTTTAGAGTTTACTAATCTACCAGGGAAACTTGCTGACTGTTCAAGTAAAGATGCAGCTGAATGTGAATTATTCCTAGTCGAAGGGGACTCTGCGGGAGGAAGTGCAAAACTTGGACGTAATAGTAAATTCCAAGCTATTTTACCGCTTAAAGGTAAAATTCTGAACGTAGAGAAAGTTAGAATTGATAAGGTATTAGCTAACGATGAAGTTCGTTCATTAATTACAGCTATTGGTATGGGTATTGGTGAAACATTAAACATCGATAAACTTCGTTATCACAAAATCGTTATTATGACCGATGCCGATGTCGATGGAAGTCACATTAGAACATTATTATTAACATTCTTCTTCAGATATATGAGAGAATTAATCGACGCAGGATATGTATATATCGCTAGACCACCTCTATATGGATTAAAAGTAGGTAAGAAAGAATTTTACTGCCACACAGAAGAAGAACTGAAACAAAATATTGAAGAACATGCTGGAGATAAAAAGTACACTGTTCAACGATACAAAGGTCTTGGAGAGATGAATGCAGAAGAACTATGGGATACTACAATGGATCCAGAACACCGTTTAATGTACCAAGTAAGTGTTGATGATGCTCAAAGAGCAGATGCTGCTTTTGATACACTAATGGGTGAAAAAGTAGAACCAAGACGTAAATTTATCGAAGATAATGCGCTAAATGTTATAAACTTAGACATTTAGAAAGAAAGGATAGAACATGGAAGATAATAAAAATAATATTACCTTAAGAAACATAACAACTGAAATTGAAAATTCATTCTTAGATTATTCAATGAGTGTTATTGTATCGCGTGCATTACCAGATGTTCGTGACGGGTTAAAACCAGTTCATAGAAGAATACTTTATGCTTTTAATGATTTAGGGTTAACATATGATAAACCTTACAAAAAAAGTGCCTTCGTTGTAGGGGAAGTAATGGCGAAGTATCACCCTCATGGTGACTTTGCAACATATGGAACAATTGTACGTTTAGCACAAGATTTCAATAGTAGATATCCTTTAGTAGATGGTCAAGGGAACTTCGGTTCTATTGATGGAGACGGTGCTGCTGCGATGCGTTATACTGAAGCTAGAATGAGTAAAATAGCTTCTGAATTACTACGTGATATTAACAAAGATACTGTTGATATGCAAGATAACTACGATGGAACAAAACAAGAACCAAAAGTATTACCAGCAAGAATTCCAAACTTATTAGTTAACGGAAGTAGCGGTATTGCCGTAGGTATGGCGACTAATATTCCACCTCATAACTTAGGTGAGGTTATCGATGGGGTAATCGCATTAGCTGATAACTCTGAAATAACAATTGCTGAATTAATGTCTAAAATTAAAGGACCTGACTTCCCAACAGGATCATTCTTATTAGGACGTAGTGGGATAGTTAAGGCATATACAACAGGACGTGGTTCTGTAATTATGCGTGGTAAAACTGAAATTGAGCAAATGAAAAATGGTAAGGAAAGAATTGTTATTACAGAAATTCCTTATCAAGTAAATAAAGCGAAATTAGTTGAAAAAATTGCTGAACTAGCTCGTGATAAGAAAATTGAAGGTGTTACAGACCTTCGTGATGAAAGTAACTTAAAAGGTATTAGAATTGTAATTGAATTACGCCGAGATGTTAATAGTAACGTAATTTTAAACAATTTATACAAATTAACACCATTACAAAGTTCATTCGGTGTTAACATGATTGCTCTTGTAAATGGAGTACCTAAGTTATTAAATCTTAAAGAAGTACTTTACTACTACTTAGAGCACCAAAAAGAAGTAGTAGTTAGAAGAACTAAATTCGATCTTAAAAAAGCACAAGCACGTGCTCACATATTAGAAGGGTTACGAATTGCTCTAGATAATATCGATAGAATTATTAGTTTAATTCGTGGATCTCAAACTGCAGAAGAAGCAAAAGCAGGATTAATTGATCAATTTGGATTAACTGAAATTCAAGCCCAAGCTATACTAGATATGCGTCTTCAAAGACTTACAGGTTTAGAACGTGATAAGATTGAAGAAGAGTATAGTAAACTTATGGAACTTATCGCTGACTTAGAAGACATTCTAGCTAAACCAGAACGTGTAATTCAAATCGTTAAAGATGAGTTATTAGAAGTTAAGGAAAAATTTGGAGACAAACGTCGTAGTGTAATTATTGAAGGACAAGTAGATCAAATTGAGAACGAAGATTTAATTGAAAAAGAACAAATCATTATTACTCTATCTCATAACCAATATATTAAACGTCTTGCTGCAAGTACATATAAATCACAAGGACGTGGTGGACGTGGAGTAAACGGTATGACTACAAATGATGAGGATAACGTAGCTTATATGCTAAGTTGTTCAACTCACGATCATATCCTATTCTTCACAGATAAAGGTAAAGTTTATACTCTTAAAGGTTATGAAATTAACCAAATGAGTAGACAATCTAAAGGAATACCAATTATTAACCTATTAGAGATTGAAAAAGAAGAAAAAGTAAACTCTATTATTGCAATTTCTGATTTACAAGAAGAAGATACAAACTTAATCTTCTCAACTAAATATGGTATCATTAAGAAATCTAAATTAGGAGATTACGCAAGTATTCTTAAGAAAGGTAAGATCGCCCTTAAACTTGATGAAGATGATGCATTAATCGATGTTCAAAGAATTACAGATGATCAAGATATTATGATCGTTACAGCAAATGGACAAGCAATTAGAATTAATGCTGAAAAAGTTCGTACAATGGGACGTGTAAGTCGTGGAGTTAAAGGTATTACACTTTCTCCAGATGACTACGTTGTAGGTATGGAAGTAGTCGATGAATCTAAGAAAATTTTAACAGTAACAGAAAATGGTATTGGAAAAATTTCTAAATCTACGGAATTCAATGTAATTAACCGTGGAGGAAAAGGTGTTAAAGTAGCAAAAGTTACGAAGAAAACAGGTAAGATTGTAGCGGTTAAATCTATCGCAGGAAATGAAGACCTAATGATAATGACTGATCAAGGAATTATTATTAGAATAGATGTTTCTACAATCAGTACATTAGGAAGAACAGCGACTGGAGTTAAAGTTATTAACCTAGTTGATGATCAAAAAGTAGCGACTGTGACTTTAGCAGCTAAAGAAGAAAGCTACGAAGACGAATAGGAATATTTAGATAAAAAATAAGGATAACTTTATAAGTAGTACTTCACTATTTATAAAGTTACCTTTTTTTATTATGAAAATAAAGTATTAAATAGGGAGTGACTCAAAGTTGTGATTTCGAAGAAATCGATTTTGTCGAGTTAGTCCCCTGATGTAAAAATTATAATATAATAAAGGTTTGTAAGTGGTTTAAAATAAATAATTAAACATAGTGAAATAAGAACAATAAAAAGAGATTTCTAAAAAAAGTTAGTAAAATAATTAAGAATATAAAAAAAATAGCCAAAATTCATTGTTTTATTAGAAAAAAAGTTTTATAATGGAATATGTAGTTAAAACTGATAAATATACTTTATTAGTAAAAAACTTATCAAGGAGTAACTAAATGCAAAACACAAGATTAGAAAGCAATGTGAATGAGAATATTATACAAGAAGAGATTCAAATTCTTACAGAAATGCTGTTAAAAGCAACACAAAAATTGATTTCTGAAGATACATTTGAAAAAATTGTAGAATTAAAAGCATTAGCAGATGAAAAAAATTACGAAAAATTAAATCTTATTATTAAAGATTTAACTCAAGAAGAAATGGAAATTGTTGCAAATTTCTTTTCAATTTTACCATTATTAATTAATATAGCTGAAGATGTCGATTTAGCATATGAAGTTAACTATAAAAATAATATAGGTGAATCATATGTTGGGAAATTATCTGAGTCTATTAAAAATATTAAAGATAAAAATATCTTAGAAAATATTAATGTAGTACCAGTATTAACAGCTCACCCAACACAAGTTCAACGTAAAACAGTTCTTGATTTAACAGAAAAACTTCACAGGTTATTAAGAAAACATCGTGATGTAAAAAATGGTTTAATCAATGAAAGAAAATGGAAAAATGCAATCCAAAAACATATAGAAATATTAACACAAAGTGATATTATTCGTGAGAAAAAATTAAAAGTTGCTAACGAAATCACAAACGTATTAGAGTATTATAACTTATCATTTATTAAAGCAATTGCAAAATTAATGACTGAGTATAAATTATTATTAGAAGAAAATAATATAGAATTAAAAAATGAAACTCCGATAACAATGGGAATGTGGATCGGTGGAGACCGTGATGGAAATCCATTTGTAACAGCTGAAACATTAAATTTATCAGCTATGAAGCAATGTGAGCTTATTACAACGTATTATATTGAAAAGTTAAATAGTTTATATAGAACATTCTCAATGTCATCGCATGTTACTAAAGGAAGTAAAGAACTAGAAGAATTAGCGAATCTTTCAAGTGATACTTCTGAGTATAGAGAAAAAGAATCATACAGAAGAGCAATATCACATATTAAAGAAAAACTTGAAAACACTAGAGAATATTTATTACAAGATAAAGAAGTTGAAGATAAATATCTTACAGCTGATGAGTTTATCGCTGATTTAACAATAATTGAAAAATCACTGTTAGAAAACAAGGGTGAAATCCTAGTGACTGGTGAATTTGAAGAATTACTTAATGTTGTTAAAATCTTTGGATTCTATTTAGCAAGTATTGATATGCGTCAAGATTCAAGTGTCTATGAAGCGTCAGTTGCTGAATTATTAAGTAGTGCTAATATCGAAAAAGATTATAGTTCACTTAGTGAAGAAGAAAAATGTGAACTTCTATTAAAACAATTAAAAGAAGATCCACGACCACTAAGTATAAATGATGAAAACAAACAATCAGAAGAATTACGAAAAGAACTAGCAATATTTAGAACAGCTAGAAAATTAAAAGATAAACTAGGTGATAATGTTATTAAACAAAACATTATTTCACACACAACAAGTGTTTCTGACTTATTAGAACTTGCCATTATGCTAAAAGAAGTTGGTTTAGTGGGAAGTGACTTTGCAAGATTACAACTTGTACCATTATTTGAAACAATCGAAGACTTAGAAAATTCATATGAAGTAATGGATAAATACTTAAGTCTAGATATCGTGAAAAAATGGGTAAGTGATAATAGAAGTTATCAAGAGATTATGTTAGGATACTCTGATAGTAATAAAGATGGTGGATACCTATCATCTGGATGGTCGCTTTATAAAGCACAACAAGAGCTATCATCACTAGGAGAAAAACATAATATTAAAGTTACATTCTTCCACGGTCGAGGTGGTACTGTTGGTCGTGGTGGTGGACCAAGTTATGATGCGATTATCTCTCAACCTTTAGGAAGTGTACAAGATAGAATTCGTCTAACAGAACAAGGTGAAATTATCGCAGCCAAATATGGGAACAGTGACGCGGCATACTACAACTTAGAAGCCTTATTCTCTGCCGTTATTCAAAGAATGAATGCTGATAAAGTTAATACAGATATCAGAGATATACCTGAAATCCAAGTTATTATGGATGAAATAGTAGAAGATAGTTATAACAAATATCGAGAACTAGTATTTGAAAATCCTAACTTTTATAATTACTTCTTCGAAGCAACACCAATTAAAGAAATTTCAAGTCTAAACATTGGTTCACGTCCAGCATCACGTAAGAAGATCACTGATATTGGTGGCTTAAGAGCAATTCCATGGGTATTTTC
Organism: Gemella sp. 27098_8_149; assembly: GCF_041433745.1. NCBI lineage: Bacteria > Bacillati > Bacillota > Bacilli > Caryophanales > Gemellaceae > Gemella > Gemella sp. 27098_8_149. The sequence continues at coordinate 194,438 of NZ_JAPWCB010000002.1, forward strand.
ATGGTCGCAAAGTAGAATTATGCTTCCTGGTTGGTACGGAGTAGGAACAGCATTTTCAAACTTTATAAATAAAGATAAAGGAAATATTGAAAAACTTCGCAAAATGTATAAAGAATGGCCATTCTTTACATCATTACTTTCAAATGTAGATATGGTTATGTCAAAATCTGACATGGATATTGCAAAAGAGTACGCAAATCTATGTAAAGAAGAGGAAACTAAAAAGGTATATGAAGAAATCTTAAGAGAATGGAATTTAACAAAACAAGTAGTTTTAGAAATTTCAGAACATAAAGAATTCTTAGAAGATAATACTTATTTAACTCGAAGTTTAGAAAATAGGTTACAGTACTTTAATACGCTGAACCTAATTCAATTAGAGTTAATTAAACGTTCAAGAGAAGGTAAATTACCTGAATCACAAATTAATACTATTCACATAACTATTAACGGAGTTGCTACAGGACTTAGAAACTCAGGATAATAAAAACGAGAGGATTCACCATGAGTCCTCTATTTTTTTAGGAATTTAATACCGAATTACTTGATATTTAGATATAAATTTTATTTAGATAAATAAACACACAATCCTTATTTTTAAGAATTGTGTGTTTTTAATTATTTAATTTTTATAGCTATGTAGCTCATAGGTGGAACAACAGTTCCGAAAGGTGTTGAATATACTTCGTTGTTTCCAAATAGTTTTTCACCAGAGTAATTTTCTACAAAATGTGCTTTAGAATCAAGATTTATAATACAAAGAACATTATTTCGTCTATATGCAACACAATTATTATTTGTATATACAAATTCAAAGTTTGTAATAAAATCATCTTTATTTTCATTTCTAAAGTTTGATAATCCAATATAGTGATTTAATAAATCTTCATCCTTATCATTATGTGTAAATCCTAAACGATTATAAGGATCTCTAAAACCATACATTCCAATTTCATCACCGTAGTAAATACATGGGACACCAGGTAGAGTAAATTGAATAAAACTAGCATATTTAAGGAGTTCTTTCGCTTTAGAATATTGTTCATTTGACATTTTATATGTTGGTCTTTCATGAACAGGAATATCCTCGGGATTATCAAAGGCAAGCATGGTTAATACTCGCTCTGTGTCATGACTTCCAAGTAAATTCATAACAACATCAAGAGCTGGGCGAGGATAATTTTCTACTAGTTTTAAGATTTCAAGTGTAAAGTCTTCTGCATTTTTATTTTTTACAAAATTAATAATTGCATTTTTCCAAGGATAATTCATAACACAATCAAGTTGATCACCTAAGAAATAACGACGACGAGTATTGTATGAAATCTTATTAGTTGCATCTTCCCAAACTTCACCAATAATTAGAGCATCTTTGTCGTAGTATTTCGCACTCTCACGAATTCTATCTAAAAATTCATCAGGAAACTCATCAGCAACATCAAGTCTCCATCCAGCAATTCCAAGTTTTTGCCAAAAGTTGACAACCCCCGTATCCTTATTATTAATAAAGTCACTGTACTCTTTATTCTCTTTAACTACAGTTGGTAAGTTATCAAATCCCCACCAAGAATGGTATTCGTTAGGGAAATTTATGAAATTAAACCAAGAATAATATGGTGAACTTTGTGAATTATAAGCTCCGATACTGTCATAATTATTATATCTATTGAAATAGATACTATCTGAACCAGTATGGCTAAATACACCATCTAGTATGATTCTAATATTATCATCTTTAAAATCTTTACAGAACTTTTCAAATTGTTCATTAGTTCCAAAATATGGATCCACATTAAAATAATCAGATGTTGAATAGCGATGATTTTCAGGACTTTCAACAATTGGATTAAGATAAATACTTTCAATATTTAACTTTTTGAAATATTCTTTTTCTTCTTCAATACCTAGTAGATTCCCCATTAGAAAATCTTTAGCACCATAATTTTCATGAGTAATAGAAGAGTGAGGAATACTATTCCAATTTTCATGTCGAATTCTTACATTTTCATTCTTTGCGACTTTTGCTGTAAATTTATTACTACGCTTAAATCTATCCGGGAAAATTTGATACATTATAGAACCTTTATACCAATCTGGTGTTGTGAAGTTCTTGTCATAAACTGTTAATTGCCAATCAGGTAATTCGTCATTATTATTTACTAATTTAGCATTGAAATTATCATTTTTTAGAAAAACATTAAAACTATCAAAGTGAACTTCAAAATGATAAAAATAAAGACCGGTATTAAATGGTTCAAAAGTTACATGATAAGTAGAGTAGTTATCGTTAGTTTTCTCTTTGAACTCTAAACTCTTTGATATAAGTTCACCTGTATATTCATTTTTTATAATTATTTTAAAATCATTAAAATAAAAATCATCTTTAATAAATACTTCAAAATAGAAGTTGTCATCATTTTTTAATGCCCCCTGGGGGAATTTATTTTTTATTGGATTAAATTTAATCATATTTTTCATCTCCAAAATATAAAATTTTCATTATTAATTTATTTTCCAAAATCAATCAAGTTAATTTTAATATAAAAGTTTTTAAAAGTAAATATCATAATTATAAAATAACAAAAAATAATTAATATAAAAGCAATGAAAAGGCTATAAAAAATTATAGAAAACAACTATAGAAAACATTTACATCAAGGCTTCATTATGTTATACTATATGTATAAAAATAAAGAAATAATTAGTGATATTATAAACTATTTTTTATTGATATTTTTTATTTCTTTATTGCTAAAAATTTTTACCCGCTAAAGTAAACGTTTACTTTTAGTGAAAAGGGGGTTATTAAGTGAAGAATAATATGGCCGAATATTTATTCCATGAAGGAACTAATTACCATAGCCATAAATTTTTAGGATCATTTTTGGATGGAGATAAATGTACATTTAGAGTCTGGGCACCGAATGCTGGAAGAGTGTTTGTAACTGGTGAGTTTTGCTCTTGGCATCCGCATGCACATGAGATGAAATTAGTTAACGATAAGGGAATATTTGAAATTGAACTTTTTGGAATAAAACAATATGATGCATATAAATATGTTATTGTTACAAAAAGTGGTAATGAATTGTGGAAAGCAGATCCTTATGCAAAACATGCAGAAACTAGACCTTTAACTGCATCGAAAGTTTATTCATTACCTAGCTATGAGTGGAAGGATAGTAAATGGATGAAATCTAGGGAGGTTCCATATCATGGCCCAATGAACATTTACGAAGTACACTTGGGTTCATGGAAACATCACGAAGATGGTAAGGAATTAAGCTACAGAGAGTTAGCCCATACTTTAGTAGACTATGTTAAAGACATGAACTATACTCATATAGAATTGTTACCTGTGACTGAATACCCATATGACAAATCTTGGGGATATCAGGCAACGGGATATTTTTCACCGACTTCGAGATATGGTACACCAGAAGATTTTATGTATTTTGTTGATTGCTGTCATCAAAATAATATTGGAGTAATTTTGGACTGGGTACCAGGACATTTTACTAAAGATGCACATGGATTATACGAATTTGATGGGACCCATTGTTATGAGTACTCAGATACAAGAAAGATGGAGCACGAAGGTTGGGGAACTAGAGTCTTCGACTATGGACGAAATGAAGTAAGATCATTTTTAACATCAAGTGCAGTTTCTTGGATAGAAGATTATCATATTGATGGAATACGAGTAGACGCGGTTAGTTCGATGATATTTTTAAACTACTGCCGAGACGAAGATAAATCTGCAAGAAATATCTATGGTGGTTTTGAGAACTTAGAAGCAATTGACTTTTTAAAGAATTTAAATCTTTATATAAAAGAAAACTATCCTGGAGTTAGTATGATTGCGGAAGAATCGACGAGTTACCCAAAAGTAACAGCCGCTGTTGAACATGGTGGTTTAGGATTTGACTTTAAGTGGAACATGGGATGGATGAATGATAGTCTTGATTATTTAGAAACAGATCCTTTCTTCAGAAAAGGAGTACATAACAAATTTACTTTCTCAATGCATTATGCATTTTCAGAAAACTTTATCCTACCAATTTCACATGATGAAGTAGTACATGGTAAAAAATCGCTATTAGATAAAAGTCCGGTTCCTTATGAAGATAAGTTTGGTAACTTTAAGGCATTTTTAGGATATATGTATGCACATCCTGGTAAAAAACTAACATTTATGGGAATTGATATTGCACAATTTATTGAATGGGATGAAGAAAGAGAATTAGATTGGTTATTAATGCTGTATCCTAAACATGTACATACTCATAGATATGTTAAAGAGCTTAACAAATACTATAAATCTACACCTGCATTATGGGAAAATGATAGTGACTGGGATGGATTTAAATGGCATGTTGTAGACGATAATAACAATAATGTTTTTGCTTTCTCTCGTAAAGATAGATCTGGTAAAGAAGTATTGGTAGTAACTAACTTTTCTAATCAAGTATTAAAACATTACGAAATAGGAGTAAATACTTGGGGAAGTTATAAAATAGCATTAAACTCTGATGCCAAGAAATATGACGGATTAGCAATCTCGAATAGAAATTTAAAAACTATAAATAAAGAGAAAAATGAATTTAAATATACTTTGAGTATAAACATACCACCTTATACAACGATGTATATAGAAAAGAAATAATAAGTTTTAGAAGAAGGGGGTCAAATTTATGGCACGAAAAAAAGAAGTAGTAGCTATGCTACTAGCAGGAGGACAAGGTACGAGGCTTCAAGTATTAACTAAAGATATGGCAAAACCAGCCGTACCTTTTGGTGGAAAATATAGAATTATCGATTTTCCATTATCAAACTGTGCGAACTCTGGAATTTCAACAGTGGGTGTATTAACGCAGTTTATGCCACTTGAGCTTAACTCATACATGGGTAATGGTCAACCATGGGATTTAGATAGAATGGATGGTGGATTATCAATTCTACCTCCGTATACTGCAGGTAAAACGGGAGAATGGTATAAAGGAACAGCTAATGCTATTTATCAAAATATTAAATACATAGAGCAATACAATCCAGAATACGTACTTATTTTATCTGGAGATCACATTTACAAAATGAATTACAAAGAAATGTTAGATTTCCATAAACAAAAAGGTGCTGACTTAACAATAGCTCATATTAATGTTCCTCTTGAAGAAGCGAGCCGTTTTGGTATTTTAAATACTAATACAGATTTAAAAGTTACAGAGTTTTTAGAAAAACCAGAAAATCCTATATCTACAAAAGCATCAATGGGTATTTATATCTTTAGTTGGAAAGAACTTAGAGAATACCTGATTCGTGATGAAGAAAATTCTGATAGTGAAAAAGACTTCGGTAAAAATATTATTCCAATGATGTTAAATGAAGGTAAAAACATTTATGCATATCCATTTTACGGATATTGGAAAGATGTAGGTACAATAGAAAGCTTATGGGAAGCTAATATGGACCTTATTAAAAATAAAGAGAACTTCAACATTGATGATAGATTATGGAGAATTTATTATCGTCACGATGGAGCAATGCCACAATACTTAGGACACAGTGCAAATGTGAAAAATTCTATGATTTCTGATGGTACTGCAGTTTATGGTACTGTTTCTGAATCAATTATCTCTTCAGGTGTTAGAATCGAAGAAGGTGCAGAAGTTGTAGGAAGTATAATAATGAAAGATGTACTAATAGAAAAAGGTGCTAAAGTATATAATTCAATTATTGCTGAAGGTTCTGTAATTAAGGAAAATGTAGAAGTTGGTAACAGAGAAATAGTTCTAGGAAAAGAACAAATAACAGTAATCGGTAGGGATGAAGTAGTAAATGAGAATAGGAAAGTAGAGGGAAAATAATATGGTAAATGCGTTTTGTGTATTATTTGCAGATAACTATCGTAATGATGATTTGCAAGGATTAGTAAGAAATAGAACACTAGCATCTTTAGCGGTTGCATCAAGATATAGAATGATTGATTTCATGTTATCTTCTTTAGTAAAAGCTGAAGTATCAAATATTGCAGTAGTAACGAATTATCACTATAAATCGTTAATGGATCACCTGAGTTGGGGGAAAGACTGGGATCTAAATAGAAAAAATAGTGGACTTAAATTTATAACTCCAATGTCAAACCATCACTCAAACCGTGTATCTCAAAACAAGATTGAGGCATTAGGGGATGCTTCTAAATATTCAGATACATTATTAGAAGAATATTGTATTTTAGCTGATGGAAATATTGTAGGTAATATTGATTTTAGAGATATGGTAAATTACCATAAGTCAACAAATGCAGATATAACGTTAGCTTATACTTATAGAAAACCGCAACAACGTGAATCGCAAATAATTTTTGATGATAAGAATAGAGTTTATGACAGTTTATATCATTATGACGGATTTGATCAAGTGTGCCCGACACAGGTTAAAATTTATATAATGTCTAAACAAATGTTTAAAGAATTAGTTAAAAAAGGGACTACATTAGGATGGCAGGATCTCCTATTAGACTTTATTACTAAGAACTTCCATCGTTTAAATGTTTATGGATATGAAATCAAGAATTACAATAGAACAATTAATAGTGTTCAAGAATACTATAATTTCAACCGTGATTTATTAAACCCAGACAAGTTAAATGAATTGTTCTTATCAGGAACAGATATTCTAACAAGAGTAGCAGATAGTGTACCAACTACATATGGAGACGGAGCGATTGTTAAGAATTCTATCTTAGGTGATGGTTGTGAAATTAACGGAATTATAGAAAACAGTATTCTATTTAGAGATGTTGTAGTTGAAGAAGGAGCAGTAATTAAAAACTCAATAGTACTGCCAAATTGTGTGATTAAAAAATCAGCATACTTAGATTGTGTAATTCTAGATAAATATGCAGTAGTTTCAGAAAAAGTTGAATTAAAAGGAACAGAAAACTGCCAAGTTATCGTAGAAAAAGGTAAAATAGTAGAATAATAAAAAAGGGTTAGATTAAAATGTATGAGAAATTTGTAAAACTTTCGATTTTCAAAAGAAAAAAGAGTATAATATACAGATAGACTACATCTAAAACTAACCCTTTTAGTATGAAAGTAAATTACGAATAAGGAGAAATGTAATGAAAATTTTATTCGTGGCAGCTGAAGCGGCACCATTTGTTAAAGTTGGAGGTCTAGGTGATGTAATAGGTTCATTACCAAAAGCCCTTCAAGACGAAAATGTAGAAGCAAGGGTAGTACTACCGTTGTATTCTTCAATAGATAGAGATAAGTACGATTTAAAATACAGACAACATATTTTTATTAATTTAGGATGGAGAACAGTATACTGTGGAATCTTTGAGACTGTAGTAAACGGAGTAACTTACTACTTTATTGATAATGAACAGTATTTCAATAGAGATAGTGTCTATGGACAAGATGATGATGGTGAACGATTCGCGTTCTTCTCGAAAGCAGCATTAGAGATACTTCCTCATGTCGATTATAGACCTGATATAGTTAATGCAAATGATTGGCATGCTGCATTATCTATTATTTACCTAGATGATCTTAAGTCAAGAGGAGAATGGTTCTATCAAAATATTAAGAGTGTAATATCAATTCATAATATAGAATTCCAAGGGAAATTCAATCCTTATGAAATGGGAAATCTATTTGGATTAGATAATAAGTATTTTGATGCCTTAATCTACAAAGGAGATTTAAATCTATTAAAAGGAGCTATCCAATTAGCCGATAGAATAAATACTGTAAGTGAAACATATGCTCATGAAATATTAGACCCGTACTTCTCGTATGGATTAGATGATATTCTAAGAGTAGAACAAGGCAAACTTCACGGTATTATTAATGGATTAGATATAGATAAGTTCAATTCGAAAACAGATAAACAAATTTTCAAAAACTTCGATGTGAAAACTTTAAAAAACAAAGTAGAAAACAAATTAAAATTCCAAGAAGAATTAGCTTTGGAAGTAAATGAAAATATCCCTATGATTGGAATGGTAACTAGATTAACTCATCAAAAAGGAATTGATTTAGTTTTACATGTTGCTGATGAAATTTTAAAAACTGGTGCACAGTTGGTAATTTTAGGAACAGGTGACAGACATTATGAAGATGCATTGCGTTCATTAGAATATCGTCGTCATGATAAAGTAAGAAGCTTAATAATGTTCTCATCAGAAGTATCTTCAAAAGTATATAGTTCATGTGATATGTTCTTAATGCCTTCTAAAACTGAACCATGTGGTCTATCTCAATTAATTTCAATGAGATATGCTACAGTGCCGATTGTACACAGAGTAGGTGGATTAAGAGATACGGTAGAACCATTTGACGGTAAATCTGGAACAGGATTTACATTTGAAAGTTTCGATGCGTATGATATGCTAGATGCTGTTTACAGAGCGACATACTGCTATTACCAAGAACGTCATATTTGGAATAAAATTATGAAGAATGCAATTAAACAAGATGTAAGTTGGAAAAAATCAGCTTTACAATATATAGATATGTACAATGAAATAGTCTAGTGAACTAGATTATAGGAGAGAATAATGAAAAATCAAGAATTTGAACAAAGAATAGAGAAGTATTTAAAAAGACAATTTGGGATTACTATAACTTCAGCAAGTAAACGTCAAGTTTATGAAGCGTTAATGAGTACGGTAAGAGAAAAATTATCTGAAAAGAAATTTGCTTACGAACAAGAATTAAAGAAAACTAAGCAAAAACGAGCTTACTACATGTCAATGGAGTTTCTAGTAGGTAGAACTCTAAGAAATAACTTATTCAATCTAGGATTAGCGAAAGAAACTAAAGAGTATTTAGAAAAAAATAATTTTAATCTAGATGAAATTTATGATATAGAACCAGATCCAGGTTTAGGTAATGGTGGGCTTGGAAGACTTGCTTCATGTTATCTAGATGCCTTAACTAGTAGTGATTATCCAGTAACAGGTTTTTCTATTCTTTATGAATATGGAATCTTCAAACAAGTTATAAACAATGGTTGGCAACAAGAATTTCCAGACTATTGGTTAGACTTAGGAAAATATGGTCTTGTTTATAGAAATGATGAAGAAATAGAAGTGAGATTCTACGGTCATGTAGAAGAAAAAATGACTGAAGATGGATTTAAAGTTGAGCATAAAGATTATACTTCAATCCAAGCGGAACCTTATGATTTATTAATATCTGGATATAAAACTAAAACAGTTAACACATTACGTCTTTGGGAAGCAAAAGCTAAAACAGGATTTAATATGAAACTATTTGAACGAGGAGAATATTCTAAGTCTTCAGAAGCAGAAGCAATCGCCTCATCAATTTCTAAATTATTATATCCAGCAGACAGCACAAATGAAGGTAAAGAATTACGTATAAAACAACAGTACTTCTTTATTAGTGCATCACTACAACAACTAGTAAAAAATCACTATAATGAATTTGGTACATTAGAAAACTTAAGTGAGCATGTAGCGTTACATATTAACGACACTCATCCAGCTATGGGAGTTCCAGAGTTAATGAGATTATTACTTGATGAATACGGATATTCTTGGGACAAAGCCTGGGAAATTACAACTAAGACATTTGCCTACACAAACCATACAATTATGGCAGAAGCTTTAGAAAAATGGTCTGTAGATTTATTCAAGCCATTATTACCGCGTATTTACTCAATTATTGAAGAAATTAACAAACGATTCTGTCAGTGGGTAATCGATCAAGGTAAAGATTATACTTTAGCAGAAACTGCGATAATTTATGATAATCAAATCAGAATGGCTAACTTATCTATCGTAGGAAGTCATAATGTTAACGGAGTATCTAAATTACACAGTGACATCCTTGTTGAGTCAACATTTAGAGCGTTTAACGAATTGTATCCAACTAAATTTGGTAATGTTACGAATGGTATAGCTCACCGTAGATGGCTAGGACAAGCAAACCCTGAGTTAGCAACTTATCTTAAAGATTTAATTGGTGATGATTTTGTTAAAGATTTATCTAAAATTAGTAAATTAAATGACTATAAAAACGATAAGAAAGTTGTAGCAAAACTTCAAGAAATTAAAAAAGTAAAAAAAGAACAACTTGCTACATATATTCAAAATACTACAGGTATAACTGTAAATCCAGACTCTATCTTTGATGTTCAAGTTAAGAGACTACATGAATATAAACGTCAATTACTTAATGCTTTACACATTGTATACTTATACCGAGAAATTAAGTACAATGGATTACGTCCAGTGCCAAGAACATTTATCTTCGCAGCAAAAGCTTCATCTGGATATCAAATGGCTAAAAATATCATCAAATTTATTCACTCAATCTCACAAATGATTGAATGTGATGAATTAGTTCGTCAGTACATTAAAGTTGTATTCTTACCAGATTACAAAGTTACCCTTGCTGAAAAAATTATTCCTGCCGCTGATATTAGTGAACAAATTTCACAAGCCGGTAAGGAAGCAAGTGGAACAGGTAATATGAAACTAATGCTAAACGGGGCGTTAACGTTAGGAACACTTGATGGAGCTAATGTGGAAATTCATGAAGCGGTAGGAGATGATAATATCTTTATCTTCGGTTTAGAAACACCAGAAGTAGACGCACTAAATGCGCAAGGATATAAACCATGGGAATACTACAATAGTTCAGTTAAGATTAAAGAGACACTAGATTTCATTAGAACTATGACTGTAGGTGGAATGAACTTCAACTTTATCGTAGATTATCTACTAACTCAAGATAATTACATGTGTCTAGCGGACTTTGAAAGCTATGTTGAAGCTCAAGAAAAAGTAGCCCAAACATATCAAGATAAAGAAAAATGGGGACAAATGAGCTTAGTTAATACGGCTAATGCTGGAATCTTCTCTGCAGACAGATCAGTAGAAGAATACGCAAAAGACATTTGGAACATAAAAAAAGTAAAATAGAATAAAATTTATTAGAGCAATTTAGAAGATTTATTTTTATAAGTTGCTCTAATTTTATTTTTATTATGGGTGAAAAATAAATATCTTTGTTATTAATCATAAAGTGTATATAAACACACCGTTCTCATAGATAAAAAGTTATTATTATGGTAAAATTAAAAGGAAAGACTGTTTGAAATTGAAAAAATTTTCAAAGGAAAACAATTAGTAAATATTAAAGAGGTAATTATGGCAAAAGAGAGAGCTGATGTCCTTTGTGTGAGTCAAGGATTATTCGAATCACGTGAAAAAGCAAAACGAGCGATAATGGCTGGTATTGTTTATAATGATAATATAAGAATCGACAAAGCAGGTGAAAAGGTTGAATCAACTGCTGAACTTAGAATTAAAGGTAAACAGATGCCTTACGTAAGTCGTGGAGGGCTTAAATTAGAAAAAGCAATTAACGAACTAAATTTTGATGTTAAAGATAAGGTAATGATTGATATTGGTTCTTCAACGGGTGGATTTACGGACTGTGCTCTACAAAATGGAGCGAAGTTTGTCTATGCATTAGATGTTGGGACAAATCAACTTGTTTGGAAATTACGTAATGATGAACGTGTAAAAGTAATGGAACAAACTAACTTCAGACATTCAGTAAAAGAAGATTTTGATGTATATGAAATAGATATAGCATCAATTGATGTTTCATTTATTTCATTATCATTAATACTACCAAATCTTGCAGAAATTATAAAAGATGGCGGAGAAGTTTGTGCTCTTGTAAAACCACAATTCGAAGCTGGAAAAGATAAGGTAGGAAAAGGTGGAATCGTTCGAGATAAAAAAGTTCAACTTGAAGTAGTAGAAAAAGTATTACTTTTAGCCAATAGTGTTGGTTTTAGTATGACGAATCTGTCTTATTCTCCAATAACAGGTGGAGAAGGGAATATCGAATTCCTAATGACATTAAAATATAATGCAACTAAAGAAGTAGAAAATAAAAAAATAAATATTGAGCATATCGTAAACAATGCTCATAATCACTTTAAATAGAGGAGGAGCCAATGTTAATTCAGTTAAATATTAAGCAATTTGGAATAATTGAAAAAGCTACTATTGAACTTAAAAATGGTTTAACTGTCTTAAGTGGAGAAACTGGTGCCGGAAAATCGATGATTCTAGCGGCAATTTCGCAATTGTCAGGTCAAAGAACCTCAACTTCTTATATTCGATATGGTGAAGATAAGGCTAGTGTAGAAGGTGTATTCGATTTTCCTAAAAGCAAAGAAGTTAAGGAAATTTTTAATGAATTAGACTTAGATTTAGAGGATGAAGTTATTGTAATTCGTCGTGATATCTATAGTAGTGGAAAAAGTGTTTGCAGAATAAATGGAACTATTGTTAACTTATCTACATTAAAAAAAGTAGCTGCTCATTTATTAGATATTCATGAACAACATGATAATCAAGTTCTATTAGTAGAAAAAAATCACCTTAATTTAGTTGATTCATTCAATAAAGAAAAAATACAACCTGTGTATGTAAAATACAAGGAAAAGTATAAAGAATACCAAATTATTAAAGAAAAGATTGATCACTTAAAACAACAAGAAAGTGATGTTCTTCAAAAAGTAGATTTCTTGAAATTCCAATATAAAGAATTAAGTCAGATGAAACTAAAAAAAGATGAAGACCTAGAACTAGAAAAAGATATTGACTATCTGGAAAACTTTGAGAAGGTGAATAATCTTGCTCATAGTATTACCGAAGGAATCGATGGAGAATATGGTGTAATTTCTAAACTAGCAGAAATCAGATCTAATCTGGGAGAATTAACTAGATATAACTCAAACTTTGAAGAAAAGTATGAAGAAATTACAAATTTATACTATATCTTAGACGATTTGAAATATGAAGTATCTAGTTATACTGATGTTATCGAATATGATGAAGAAAAATTAGATAGATTAATCTATAGATTAGATAAGATAAAAACTTTAGAGAAAAAATATTCAAAACCATTAAATGAGCTAATAGTTTTCACAGAAACTATAAAAGAAGAATTAGATGAGCTGGAAAATTATGAAGAAAACTTCGAAAATTATCTAGAAGAAAGTAAAAAAATTGAGGAAGAATTAACAGTTTTAGCTGAAGAGTTAAGTTTTTTAAGAAAAGATACAGCTTTAAAATTAGAAAAACTTATTCAAGATGAGTTGAAATTCTTATATATGGAAAAAAGCACAATTAAAGTTGACTTTAAAGAAAAAGAATTCTCATCAACAGGAAAAGACGATGTTAAGATTCTGATTAGCGCTAACTTAGGAGAACCATTAAAATCATTATCTAAAGTTGCCTCAGGTGGAGAACTTTCTAGGGTAATGTTAGCATTAAAAATAATTTTTTCTAGAAGTATAGAAGCTACTTCAATTATCTTTGATGAAATCGATACTGGAGTAAGTGGAAGAGTGTCACAACGAATGGCTGAAAAGATGTATCAACTAGGAGTAGGATCACAAGTATTATGTATCTCGCATCTACCTCAAACAACAGCTTTGGCGGATACCAACTTACTAATTAGTAAAGAAATCATTGATAAGAGAACATTAACTGTTATTAGAGAGTTGACTGAAGAACAAAAGATTGCAGAGGTAGCAAGAATGGTATCTGGAGATACTATGACAAAACTTTCAGAAGAACACTCTATTGAAATGTTAAGATTAGCTGAAAAAATTAAAGAAGAGATAAAAGAAAAACTAAATAAGTAGTTAGTAAAAATACCGTAAAGGTAAAGGAGGACTATGACTAAAGAAGGAAAAATTTTAAAAGCACTTAGTGGATTTTATTATGTAGACTGTTCTGGAGAGTTGATTACTTGTCGTGCACGAGGAAACTTCAGAAATGAAAACATCACGCCGTTAGTAGGAGATGATGTAAAAATTCAATTAAGTGATAATAATACAGGATATGTAGTAGAAATATTAGAAAGAAAAAATGAGTTACTACGACCTAAGGTAGCAAATATTGATTACAGTATAATTGTAGTATCTGTGAAAGATCCTGAGTTTTCTAGTAAGTTATTAAATAAAACAATATGTTTAAATGAAAATAGCAATGTAGATATTATTATTGTCTTTACAAAGCTTGATTTATTAAATGACGAAGAGCTTAAGAAAATGAAAGAAATAATGAATTATTATTATGAAATAGGATATCAAGTATTTACAAACTCTGATAAAGATATTGAAAAATTAAAACAAGTCATTTCAGAGAAGTATGTAGCTATTTCAGGACAATCTGGAGCAGGAAAGTCGACGTTTATTAATAAGCTTGCAGAACATTTAGATATTGAAACTGGAGAAATCTCTAAACATCTAGGACGAGGACGTCATACTACTAGACATACGGAATTTTATCAAATCGATGATTTCTATATCGCAGATACTCCAGGATTCTCTTCATTAGATATTACATTTATTGAAAAAGAAGATTTACAATATTTATTTAGAGAGTTTAACGATTATGATTGTAAATTTAAACCGTGTAATCACATGGAAGAGATTCAATGTGGAGTTAAAGAAGCGGTAGAAAGTAAAGAAATATTAGAAAGTCGTTATGAAGACTATAAAGTATTATTTACGGAAAAACAAAATCAAAAGAGAAAATATATAAAGGAGAGATAAGATGAAGAAAATATTACCTTCAATTTTATCAGCAGATTTTGCTAACTTAGAAAGAGATATTAAAGAATTAGAAAGTATTGGTATTGATATGTTTCACATCGATGTAATGGATGGAAACTTTGTTCCAAATATTTCATTTGGATTCCCAATAATTGAATCAATCCGCCCTAAGACAGATAAAGTTTTTGATTGTCATCTTATGATTGCAAATCCAGAAAACTACGTTGAACAATTTTGTAAAGTAGGTTGTGATATGGTATCGTTCCACATCGAAGCTACTAACCATGCAGATAGAGTTATACAAGTAATTAAAAATAATGGAAAAAAAGCTGGTATTGTACTAAACCCTCAAACACCAATCGAGAGTATTAAATATCTGTTGCCAAAATTGAATTATGTTTTAATTATGACTGTAAATCCAGGATTCGGTGGACAAAAATTCATTCCTGAAATGTTAGAAAAAATTGAAGAACTGGCAAAACTTAGAGAAGAAAAAAATTATAACTTCTTAATAGAAGTAGACGGTGGAATAAATATAGAAACGTCAAAAGCTTGTCGAGATAAAGGTGCGGACTTATTAGTTTGTGGTTCATTCTTATTTGGAGCAAGTGATAAAGAAAAAACATTAGGTGAGTTGTTAAAATAATGAATAAAAAAAATATAAACATAATGTTAGGTGGAGTATTTCCAAAAGAATTCCCTTCTTCTAAATTATGGTGTGGAGTAGATAAAGGCGCGTTGTACTTGCTTAATAATGGAATTATTCCAATATTAAGTTGTGGGGATTTTGATTCGATAACACTTGAACAAAGAAAGGAAGTTGAAGAAAAATCTAAGTACTTTAAAGTGAAAAGTAGTGAAGATTTAACAGATGCAGAATTTGCGTTAGAACATATTTTAGAATTATTTGAAGAGGTTGAAGTAATAGATATTTACGGAGCTACTGGAAGAAGACTTGATCACTTTTTTGGTAACATACTTTTACTTAATAATAAGAAATATCAACATATTAAAATTAGAATAATAGATGATAATAATATTATTACAGTAGCTAAAAAAGGTCTGAATATCTTTGAAAGCATAGAAGGGTATAAGTATTTCTCAATAGTACCTATTTATGAAGATACTTTAATGACAATAAAAAATTCTAAATATGAAGTAAAAAATCTAATGCTGACATTAAATCGGCCTAACGCTACTAGTAACGAATTTAAAAGTAATGAGGAAATAAAATTAGAAGTTAGTAATAATGTACTAGTACTATACTCAAAAGATTAAAAGGAGAAACAATGGTAGAAATATTACAATTTATGTTGATAGCTGTTTTTGCAGGTTTCTTAGGCTCTTTAGTAGGGTTAGGCGGTGGAATTATTATTACACCTGCATTAACAATACTATTTGGATTTGATATTAAATATGCTATTGGGGCAAGTATTGTCGCGGTTATTGCAACAAGTAGTGGTTCAGCAATAGCATTTGTAAAAGATCATGTTAGTAACATGCGAGTAGGTATGCTTTTAGAGGTATTTACTACAGCAGGAGGAGTAGTAGGTGCGCTTATGGCTGGAGTATTTTCATCTAAATTATTATATATTTTCTTCTCTTTAATACTGTTAAATTCTTTTTATGGAATGTTGAAAAAAACAGGTTTAATAACTAAATTGAAAAAAGAAGAAGAAAAAGTAGAAAATGATAAGTACGCTGATAAATATAAATTAAATTCAACATACTATGACAAGGCTACAGGCGAAACTGTAAAGTATAATGTTACTAATGTCCCTCAAGGCTCACTTGTTATGTTTGGTGCTGGATTTGCTAGTGGATTACTAGGAATCGGTAGTGGTGCATTTAAGGTTGTAGCTTTAGATACTTATATGAAACTTCCGATAAAAGTAAGTACTGCAACAAGTAACTTTATGATGGGAGTTACTGCAACAGCTAGTGCATTAATATATTTCTTTAATGGGACTATTAATCCAGCAGTAGCAGCACCAATAGCGATTGGAACGCTGATTGGATCAAGAACTGGCGCGAAAGTAATGCAAAGATTAGATGCAAAGTATATTCGTTATATTTTCCTTCCAATCTTATTATTTACTATCATCAATATGTTACTGAAAGGGCTGGGGGTACTTTAATATGAATGAAAAAAGAGATATAAATATAGTAATAGCAAATATTATAAAAACAGGGGTTTTTGTAAGTTCATTCTTTATTATAACAGGTATTATACTTAGTTTTATACAAGGAGCAGATGGAGTATTAACTTTAGAAAGATATACTTTTAATGAAATGCTAAGAGGTTTAGTATCATTTAATTATTATTCGTACTTAATGTTTGGTATATTTCTTTTAATATTAACACCTGTTCTACGTATATTAGGCTTACTGTATGTCTATATTGAAGAAAAAGATTACAACTTTGTAAGAATTTGTATTTTAGTACTAGTGATACTAATTGTGAGTTTATTATTGGGAGTAACACATAGCTAAAATAAAAAAAAAATTAAAAAATAAAATGTTCAACTACGTGATAATATAGAAATTATCGCTAATTGTGAACAAATTGTGAACGAAAAATGGTAAAATGTAGGAAAAATACTACTTTTTATCATTTTTGTTTTGCCATAATAAAAACTATGTTATACAATAATAATATAATATTTACAATTAAATATAAATTAACACATATAAGGAGGTATATCTATGTTGGATCCACTTATTCTTGCAAGGATACAATTCGCAGCAACTACAGTGTTCCACTTCTTCTTTGTACCTATTACAATAGGTATGGTGTTCTTAATCGCAATTTTTGAAAGTATTTATGTTAAAACTGGCGATGAGCATTACAAAAGAATTACGAAGTTCTTTGGGCACTTATTCCTAATTAACTTCGCTGTTGGGGTTGTTACAGGTATTCTTCAAGAGTTCCAATTTGGTATGAACTGGTCTGAATATTCTTCATTCGTAGGGGATGTTTTTGGACCATCGCTTGCAGTAGAAGCATTACTTGCATTCTATCTTGAGTCTACATTTATCGGTATTTGGATTTTCTCTTGGGAGAAAATCAACAAAAAATTACACGCAATGTGTATTTGGTTAGTAAGTATAGGAACACTTATGTCTGCGTTCTGGATTTTATCAGCTAACTCATTTATGCAACACCCAGTAGGTGTTAAATATGTTGAGAATAGCGTAATTGGTAAAAAAGCAGAAATGATTGACTTCTTTGCAATCATTAAAAACCCATATTTATGGAACCAATTCCCTCACGTAGTAACAATGGCGTTAACAGTTGGGGCATTCACAATTGCAGGTATTGCATCTTGGAAAATGGTTCGTAATCAATCAGTTCCAATGTTCAGAAAAGCATTTAGAGTTTCTATCGTAGCTGCTTTAATCGGTTCATTAGGATTATTTTGGACAGGACACTCTCAAATGCAATATTTAGTAAGAGAATACCCTATGAAAGTTGCAGCTGCTGAAGCTCTATATGAAGATACTGGAAATTCAGCACCATTCTCAGTTTTAGCAACAATCGATCAAAAACAACAAAAAGCAGAACATTACCTTGAAGTTCCTGGTATGTTGAGTTTCTTAGCATACGACAAGTTTGAAGGAAGCCTAAAAGGTATGAAATCTCTTCAAAAAGAAATGGATGAAAAATACTATCCAGTAGTTGGAAAACACATCGATTATACACCGCATGTACCAACAATTTATTACTCATTCAGAGTTATGTCTGGTTCTGTAGGTATCTTAATCTTAATGGCATTACTTGGAACAATATATTCATTCAAGGGAACAGAAACTAAGAAACGTTGGTTCTTACAACTTATGCCATGGACTTTATTAGTAGCTGAAGTTGCCACTGCTTGTGGTTGGATTATGGCTGAGATGGGACGTCAACCGTTCTTAATCTTCGGAGTAATGGCTACTGAGTCAGGAGTTTCACCAAACTCTGGAGCATCAGTATTATTCTCACTATTAGTATTCTGTGTATTATATACTATCTTAGGTATTGCACAATTTATCGCATTTAGATATACAATGAATAAAAAAGAAACAACTGTGAAGGAGGTAGCATAGTATGGATTGGTCAGTAGCTTTACCAAATATTTGGTTCTTACTTATTACAATACTATTTACAGGATTCTTCGTATTAGAAGGATATGACTTCGGAGTTGGAGTACTAGCTCAAGTATTAGGTAAAAACGATGAAGAAAAACGTGTTTACTTTAATACAATCGGTCCTTTCTGGGATGCAAACGAAGTTTGGCTATTAACTGGTGGTGGAGCGATGTTCGCAGCTTTCCCTATCTGGTATGGTAAATTATTCAGTGGTTACTATATCGCATTTGTATTAATGTTAGTAGCGTTAATCTTACGAGGCGTATCATTTGAATTTAGAGGTAAATTAGGTGATAATAGAGCTTGGATTAAATCATTCGATATAGCAATGTTTGTTGGTAGCTTACTTCCGCCAGTATTATGGGGAGTTGCAGTAGCTAACTTCATGACAGGAGCAAACCTTGACGCTAAGAAAAACTTAGTTGATGGTTTCTTAGGATTATTATCTCCATTTACTATCCTTGGAGGAATAATGATGTTACTTCTAATGTTAGTTCACGGAGCTCAATTCTTAGCTCTTAAAACTACAGGAGAATTAAGAAATGCAGCTCGTGCAACATCTGCATTATTATTCCCATTTGCTGCAGTAGTAACATTAGTATTTGCTATTTGGGCATTATTTAAAACAGATATCTTTACGACAAACTACTATGTTGGTTTAGTACTAGCAGTAATTGCGGTAGTATTCTTCGTATTATCATTTGTTTTAAACTACAAAGGTCGTGACTTAGGTGCATTCTTAAGTACATCAGGAACTTTAGCGTTCCTAACTCTAAGTGTTTTCGCAGGTATGTTCCCACGTGCTATAATAAACAGTAATGATGTTAATCAATCACTATTTATTTACGATGCTGCGAGTGGAGTATACACTCTAAGACTTATGACAATAGTTGCTTTATTCCTATTGCCATTCGTTTTAGGAT
This sequence comes from Gemella sp. 27098_8_149, assembly GCF_041433745.1. NCBI lineage: Bacteria > Bacillati > Bacillota > Bacilli > Caryophanales > Gemellaceae > Gemella > Gemella sp. 27098_8_149. The sequence continues at coordinate 214,117 of NZ_JAPWCB010000002.1, forward strand.
ACCAAGTTTGGTCATATTCTATTTTTAGAAAACGACTAACTAAAGAAGATGAATTGGAGTATTAGTCAATGAAAAAAAAGGAAGCAAAATTAAAACTTCCTGTTAAAAAAAGTCTTACATTGACACTATTAATATTATCAATATTCGAAGCAGCTTGTATTATTATACAAGCTGCTTTTTTAGCAAAAGCCGTAGTGGGACTTTTTGATAAAAATTTTGATAATGTAGCAAGAGATAGTGTTCTTTTTTTAATAGGTTTTATTTTTAGAATAGTGTTCTTACACTTACAACAATATTTTACAGAAAATCATGCTATTAAGTTCGAAACTGAACTTAGAAGAAAATTACTTCAGAGTTACTTTGACTTAGGACCTGATTTCACATCAAGAGAAGGATCAGGAAAACTAGTAACTTTAGCGATAGATGGAATAGGAAAAGTAAAACAATATTTTGAACTAAACGTATCAAAACAAATCCGTGGAGCTATTATCCCAACCTTAGTAGTTATATTTATATTTTATACAGATTATGTATCAGCCTTAATGATAATATCTGTAATACCAGTAATTGTTATTTTTATGATATTACTTGGTATTAATGCTAGAGATATGGCGAATAGACAGTATAAAAAATATAGAGCATTATCTAATAACTTTATTGATACAATTCGAGGAGTAGAGACTCTAAAATTCTTAGGAGTAAGTAAAAACTACTTACCGATCATGGAAAAGAAAAACAGAGAATATCGTCAGAGTACTATGAAGACACTTAGTGTAGCTTTTTTAAACAGCTTTGCACTTGATTTCTTAACAACAATCGCAATTGCACTTTTAGCAGTTAGATTAGGAATCTTATTATTAGATGGAAGTACTGTGTTGTTACCTTCACTTACGGTATTATTAATCGCACCAGAGTTTTTCCTTCCAATGAAACAAGCTGCGACAGACTACCATGCAACACTTGATGGTCAAATGGCTTATGAAGATATTAATCGAATGATAGTGGATAACGAGAAGAATAAATCGCAGAAATCTTCTATCAATAGTGTAGAAAGTATAAAACTACAGAATGTAGGATTAATAAAAGATGACAAAAAAATTCTTGATAACATTACTTTATCAATAAACAAAGGTGAAAAGATTTGTCTTGTAGGACAAAGCGGAAGTGGAAAAACCTCATTAATCTCATTATTATCTGGTTTTAATGAACAGAGTGAAGGTGAGATATTAATTAATGATGAAGTTACAAACTTAAAAAATGTCCACTGGTCAAATAATATCTCATATATTTCTCAATTCCCTTATATTTTCCCAGATACTATTCGAAACAATATATTATTCTATTCTAATGAGAATATAAGTGAAGATCACTTAAAAGAAATTAGTAAGTTAGTAGGTTTAGATAAATTCATCTCTACATTACCACAGGGGTATGACACTAATATTGGAGAAGGTGGTCAAGAATTAAGTGGTGGTCAAGCACAACGTATTGCTATCGCTAGAGCATTAATTAGTAATAGAGAAGTAATTATTTTAGATGAACCTACAAGTCACCTGGATATAGAAACAGAGTTTGAGATTAAAGAAAAACTACTAGAATTATTTAAAGGTAGAACTGTAATTATAGCTACACATAGACTACATTGGTTGAATAATGTAGATTATGTGTTAAATCTAGAACAAGGAAAGGTTAGCGATTTTGAGAAAGTTGCCGAATTTAAAAATTCACCACGTTTCGAAGAATTGAAAGCTAATCTAGTAGGAGGTAGCTATAGTGAATAATAATTCAATAATAAGAAAAGAACTTAAAAAGAATAAAGGTGTAATGAGCGGAGTAGTCTTTTTAGGATTAATGTCTGTTATTAGTGGAGCAGCGTTAATGTACGTATCAGGTTACTTAATAAGTAAAGCATCATTACAAATAGGAAATATCCTAATGCTACAGGTACCTACAGTATTAACAAGAACATTCTCGTTAGCACAATCTACATTTGCTTATATTCAAAGGCTAGTGAGTCACAATTTAGTTTTAGGGATAATAGAAAAAATGCGTAGTAGAGTATATAAAATATTAGAACCTAAAGCATTGAAATTGAAAAAAGAATATAAATCTGGAGATTTACTAGGTATTATTTCTGAAGATATAGAAAATATGCAAAATATCTATCTAAAAACAATATTCCCAAGTATTATTTCATTAGTATTATATGTAATTTTCATTACAGTAATGTTTGGCTATGATATGAATTATGCACTATTAGCAACACTATTTGGAATTTTTATAATTTTTGTAGTACCATTCGCTTCACTTACAATTACTAGAAAGAACTTCCAAATTATGAAAGAAGCTAAATATAACCTATATAGTGATTTTACTAGTGCTATTTTTGGATTAAGTGATTGGATTTCTTCTAATAAAGTAAATGAATTTATGGATGACTACCAAGTTAAAGAACAAAAACTTTTAAAACGTGAAAGAAAAATTAAAACATTCGTTCACTTAAGAGAAAACTTTGTTAACCTACTTGCAGGTGCCACAGCTTTCTTAATGATATATAGTTGTTGGAATATGACAGTTAACAATGTAATCGAAAATGTCTACATTGCATCATTCTGTATGATGGTATTATCTGTTCTTAGTGTTGCTGTAATGACGAGTGAAGCTGTTGCTCATATACCAGGTTACGAAGTATCAATCAATCGTGTTAAAGAATTTTATGCTCAAGAAGATGATGAAAAAGTTGAAGTAGTTAATGAAAAAAATTCTGAAGGAAATATTATTGACGTTAAAAACTTATCTTTTGAATATGAAAAAGGTAAAACTATTTTAAATAACTTATCACTTTCTATTAAAAAAGGTGAGAAAGTAGCAATATTAGGAAGAAGTGGTGTAGGTAAATCTACATTAGTAAAACTATTAACTGGGACATATACTGACTATAAAGGAGAAATAGTTGTACTAGATAAAAAACCAACAGAAAAAATGTTAGGTACAGAAATTTCACTATTAAACCAGAAACCATATTTATTCGATATGACTATTAGAGAAAATTTAAAACTTGCTCTTTTAGATGCAGGTATAGAAGATTCTGAAATTGAAAATAAAATTAATGAGAGTTTAGAAAAAGCACAATTATCTAAATTGCTTCAAAGTTTACCAGACGGAATAGATACTAATGTATTCGAAACTGGAAGTAGATTTTCAGGTGGAGAACGTCAACGTATCGCTTTTGCTAGAAGTATAATTCAAAATAATGAATTACTACTATTAGATGAGCCAACTGTTGGGTTAGATCCAAAAACTGAACATGAATTATTAACTACAATTTTTGAATCTAGTAAAGATAAAACAATCGTATGGATTACCCATCATTTAAACTCTATCGAATATATGGATAGAATAATCTTCATTAAAGATGGAGAAATAGAAATGGATGGAACTCATAGTGAGCTATACGCAACAAATGATAAGTATAGAAAACTGTACGATATGGATAACATAGCGTAATAGTATTTGCAAAACTTTACAAATATAGAGCAGTTACAGGAACAAGAAAAACGACTAACACAGGTAAAGAGAAACGAGTTAGACTTATAAATTTTGATTGAAAAATGCTATAATATAACTTGTATAAAAGTTTAAAGTATTTGGAGGTTTAGAATATGCAAGTAATTGCACTATTGAGAGGAGTAACACCGACAGGAAAAAATAGAATACCCAAAATGTCATTTTTGGTAGAGATACTTGAAAAAGTAGGATTAAAAAAAGTAAAGACTTATATTCAAAGTGGTAATGTTATTTTGGAAACAGAGTTGTCAAAAGGGGAAACAGCAAAGTTAATTCATGACACAATAGCTAAAGAAATAGGAGCAGATTTAAGTGTCATTATAAAAGAAAAAAATCAATTACAGATAGCTATTGAGGAAAATCCGTTTAATGAAAATTATGATTTTTCAAGAATACATTTAGTATTCACTAACGATAGTATGGGAGAAGATGAACTAAAAAAACTGGAAAATAAAGACTTTGGAGATGAAAAGTTTATTATTGGTTCTGAATGTTTATATATGTATCTTCCAAGAGATGCAAGTCCCAAAAGATTGAATACTAATTATCTTGAAAAACAGCTTTCAATAACCATGACAATGAGGAAATTAAATGTTGTTGAACATTTAGTCGAATTATGTAAGAAATAGGAATAAACACCAGCTTATTGAAGTAACAATTAAACATAACTAATACAAGAACAGTAAATCAAAAAAAGGTTTACTGTTTTTTCTGGGTCTATAATAAATACGGTTGATAATAAATATCAGCCGTATTTATTATAGACCCAGAACCTTTGTGAGTGTGACTCGACAAAACTGATTTCTCAGAAATCACGATTTTTGAGTCACTCTATTTTTTCTTAATATTTAGTAAAAGTTTAAAATATGTATATAAACAAATAAGGATGCATGTTAGAATAATATGTAATAGTAATTATATCGACGTAGGAAGGATAAGGCAGTGTCAAGATTTTTGTGTAAACACAATCTGATGTTTTAAATAAAGTTAACTATTTATAATTTTATTAGTTCTTATGGCTTTTATTTCTTAGAGTTTAATAAGATTTTTCGAGAGATTTTGTCAAGAATTCAAAGAAGGTTTGCCCTTGTTCTTGACAAAATCATAGAAAAATCTAAACTCTAGAAGGGAATAAAAGCTAGTATATATATATTTCTTCTATCATATTCTCTAATTCTTCTTTCGCCATACTAAAGCCATAGTGCGATATACCTACATATTTTACGTTATATTCACATGCTGATACACAAACATATCTGTTTAGAGATTGTTCATTAGGGAATTGCTCTTTTTTCTTTATCCCTTTTTTTAAATGTTTATTATAATTTTCTATTATATTTGTTGTATAAATACTTCTTCTTATTGATTTAGATATGCAACATAATGAGCTTATGGAAAAAGCAAATGTAAGTAGGAGTACATTTTATAAATTAAAGAATGGTGAGAATGTAACTACCGATATTTTGCTCAGAATTTGTGATGCATTGGATTGCGACATATCAGAAATTATGGAGTGTATTAAAAATGATTGAAATAATAAATGGAGAATGCATAGAAGAATTGAGGAAGTTAGACTCATCTACGGTTGATTTAATTATTACAGATCCTCCATATAATATTGCGAATTTCATGAACGGGAGAGATACAAATTTATAAAAAATGCGTTCTAATTTTTTTGGTGCTTCTGGTTGGGATGATTTAGATTTTAATGATTGGAAAGACCATATGAGATTGTTTTTAAAGAATCAAGTAGGATACTTAAGAATGGTGCTTCCATGATAGTTTTTATGTCAATATTAAGGGTTGAAACTCTTGTTGAAATAGCAAATAAATTTGGTTTTTATTATAAAACCACTGGAATTTGGCACAAAACAAATCCAATGCCAAGAAATATGAATTTACATTTTGTTAATTCAAATGAGTGCTGGATATATTTTACTTATAAAACAAAAACAAGAACATTCAATAATAAAGGTAAATTGGTTCTAGACTATATTGAAACATCTGTCACGACTGCTAGGGAAAAGAAATTAGGTAAACATCCAACACAAAAGCCAATTATATTATTCGAACATTTTATAAGATTGCTTTCAAATAAGGGCGATTTAGTAGTAGATCCATTTCTAGGAAGCGGTTCTTCTGCAATTGCAAGCTATAGATTAAATAGAAATTTTATCAGTGTTGAATTAGAAGAAAAATATGCTAAATTAGCGAATATGAGGGTAGAAGATGAAAAGACAAGTTATTGATTTGTTTTCTGGAGTTGGTGGACTATCTAAAGGATTTTTCGACTCAGGATTTGAAATTGTTTTAGCAAATGAAGTTGACTATTCTATAGCTAATTCTTATAAAAAAAATTATCCTAAAGTGAAAATGATTAATGAAGATATTTCAAAATTAGATATTGATGATGTTTTTAATGAGTATAAAAATATAGATGTAATTGTTGGGGGACCACCTTGTCAAGGACTTTCTCAAAAAGGGAAAAGAAAAATAATGGATGATCCACGTAATTATTTATTTAAATATTTTTTTGAGGTAGTTAGTGTTGTTAGACCGAAGTATTTTGTGCTAGAAAATGTACCCAACATATTAACTGCAAATAACGGACATTTTAAAGACGAAATTTATAGCTTATGTTCCAGTAATGGTTACACGTTATGATGATACCCTAGTAAGGAAGATTATCCAGAATGTTAGTGTTTATGATGACCACTTTGTAATATACTTTAAAACTGGAATTGAAATGGAAGTATGATTTAATACTAATATAAACCGTCAATTAAGAGTTAGGTTCTCTTGATTGGCGGTTTTTGCATTGACTTTTACATGATTTATACATGTGATATTATCAAAAATGTTGTTTTTATAATGTTATTGATAAGGAGTTGACCACATGAGTGATGTAATAAGCTGTTAGATGAAGCTATTAAAGAAACCGAAAACTTGTACGAAGGAGAAGTCTTTATTTTTAAGGAATTGTTTAAAGGATATGTATGGAACAGGATACCGAGAAAGGACTGTACTAATGTCTTAGTAGATGTTTTAGAGATATTTTAAATAATATAAAAACACTTGAATAAATGCTCATATAATTATTGACACAAGAGAAAAATAATAATATAATAAATATACAACGCATGAATATTTGTTCAAGTAATCAGATGGAATAATTTAAAAAGAGGTGATAATATGACTAAAAAATTTAATTCAATTGAAAGATGTGACTGCAATGTAATTCATGAGGATATTGTAAATCAAGTTAGAGATAAAATGCCTCAAGAAGAAAGCCTTTATGATCTAGCAGAATTATTTAAAGTATTTGGAGATTCAACACGAATCAGGATATTATGGGCTTTACATGAAGTTGAAATGTGTGTTTGTGATATCGCTGTATTACTTAACATGACACAATCAGCAATTTCCCATCAGCTGAGAGTCTTAAAACAAGCTAATTTAGTGAAAAACAGAAAAGAAGGCAAAGTAGTATATTATTCATTAGTTGATGATCATGTAAGAGAAATATTTGACCAAGGTCTAATTCATATCAACGAGAAGTAGTAATGCGGTAGAATAGAATATTTTTTGAAGATATTTGGGCATATATTTAAGTCTTCATTTCAAATGAGCAATGCTTCAAGAAAATTTGAAAAAGACTTGTAGTATTCAAAATAAAATTACAAATAATATTTAGGAGGATTTAATAATGAAAAAGAAATTTATACTTGAAGGTTTAGATTGTGCAAATTGCGCGGCAAAAATGGAAAAGGCTATTAATGAGCTTGATGGAGTGAAAGAAGCTACTGTTAACTTTATGACCACAAAACTCGTTATTGATGGTGAGGATGAAAAAATGCCAACAATAATAGCAGAGGCCGAAAAAATAGTTAAAAAAATCGAACCCGATACAACTATGAAAAAGGCTTAAAGGAGGCTATTTAGTATGACAAAACGACTATGGCGAATAATTATTGGTGCAGCCGTGTTAGCTACAGCAGTATTGCTTAGTTTAAATAACGAATGGTTACAGATTGCTCTCTTTATAATAAGTTACATTATTGTAGGTGGAGATGTTGTAAAAAGAGCTGTAAAAAATATTTTTAAAGGTCAAGTTTTCGATGAAAATTTTTTAATGAGTATTGCAACAATTGGTGCATTTTTTATTGGTGAGTATCCTGAAGGTGTTGCAGTTATGCTGTTTTATCAAGTTGGAGAACTGTTTCAAAGCTATGCAGTTGGCAAGTCGAGAAAGTCAATTGCAAGCCTTATGGATATTCGACCAGATTATGCAAATGTTAAAAAAGGTGATGAACTTGTCAAAGTTGACCCAGATGAAGTACAAATTGGAGATATTATTTTAATTAAAGCAGGAGAAAAAATTCCTCTTGATGGCAAGGTAATTGAGGGAAGTTCAATGATTGATACATCGGCGCTAACAGGCGAATCTGTTCCTCGTGAAGTAGAAGTTGGAAGTGATATCCTAAGTGGGTGCATCAACATTAATGGGGTTATTACAGCAGAGGTTACCAAGGAATTTGGAGAATCTACTGTAAGTAAAATTCTTGATTTAGTTGAAAATGCAAGTAGTAAAAAATCCAATTCAGAACAATTTATTACGAAGTTTGCGAGATATTATACACCGGTTGTGGTTATAATTGCAGTTTTTCTAGCTATTATACCACCTCTTGTTATAGACGGGGCGACTTTTAGTGATTGGATATATAGAGCACTAGCATTCCTTGTGGTATCCTGTCCATGTGCTTTAGTTATTTCAATTCCTTTGAGTTTCTTCGGTGGAATAGGTGGAGCCTCAAAAAAAGGTGTTTTAGTCAAGGGTAGTAATTATTTAGAGGCATTAGCAGAAACTGAAATTGTTGTTTTTGATAAAACTGGAACACTAACGAAAGGTGTATTTAATGTACAGGAAATTCATCCAGAAGGAGTTTCCAAAGAAGAGGTATTAGAATTAACTGCACATGCGGAAAGCTATTCCAATCATCCGATTTCACTTTCACTGAAACGTGCATATAGCAAAGAAATAGACAATGGACGTATTTCAGATGTAGAAGAGATATCAGGTCATGGTGTTATTGCAACTGTAGATGGCAAAAAGGTTATGGTAGGAAATATCAAACTTATGAAAATGATGGATATCCCTTATTTCAAGGGAGAGCTGATCGGTACTATTGTACATGTTGCTGTTAATAACAAATATATAGGTTACATTGTAATTGCCGATGAGGTAAAGGAAGATTCAGCACAAGCAATCAAGGAACTTAAGGCAGCTAATATTAAACAAACAGTTATGTTGACAGGTGATAATAAAAGTATTGGTTCAAAAGTTGCTAAAGAGCTTGGTCTTGATAAGGTTTATGCAGAACTGTTGCCAGCAGACAAAGTTGAAAAACTAGAAGAATTATTTTCGCAAAAATCTAAAAAAGGTAAACTTGCCTTTGTTGGTGACGGAATCAATGATGCACCTGTATTAGCTCGTGCAGACATTGGAATAGCAATGGGTGGTTTAGGTTCTGATGCGGCCATTGAAGCTGCTGATGTTGTAATTATGACTGATGAGCCATCGAAAATTGCTACTACAATGAAGATTTCTAAAAAGACACTAAAAATTGCACATCAAAACATAGTATTTGCAATTGGAATAAAAATAATTGTTCTTATTTTGAGTGCTTTTGGAATAACTACTATGTGGGCAGCTATATTTGCAGATGTAGGTGTAACTATCATCGCAGTATTAAATGCTTTTAGAGCTTTGAATGTAAAGAATCTATAAACTATTTTTCCTATTCACCCCTTGAATGATACCGATAATTGACGATACAATCAAGGGGTATTTTTTCATATAAACAAAGTATAAATTTCTAATTATCTTTTTATATTTTCTTAAATGCTCGTAAAGCCTTATTCT